>JAOADN010000003.1 GCA_026417295.1 Paracoccaceae bacterium | reverse complement strand
GCACTGGGCGACCTGGGCGCATTTCAACGAGTTGGACTGCCGCGGCCTGATGATGTACGGCCAGATGACGGCCGGGTCCTGGATCTACATCGGCACCCAAGGCATCGTGCAGGGCACATACGAGACCTTCGCCGAGGCCGGGCGCCAGCACTACGGCGGCAACCTCGCGGGCCGCTGGATCCTGACCGGGGGCCTCGGCGGCATGGGCGGCGCGCAGCCCTTGGCCGCCGTCATGGCCGGGGCCTCGTGCCTCGCCGTCGAGGTGGACGAGACGCGGATCGATTTCCGCATGCGTACCAGATACCTGGACGCCAAGGCTCATACCCTGGATGAAGCGCTGGACCTCATCCGCGGCTGGACGGCGAAGGGCGAGGCGAAGTCGGTGGGCCTTCTCGGCAATGCGGCCGAGGTCTTCCCAGAGATCCTGGCCCGCATGCAGGCCGGGGGGATGCGGCCCGACATCGTCACCGACCAGACCTCGGCGCACGACCCCCTGCACGGCTATTGCCCCGCGGGCTGGACGGTGGCCGAATGGCGGGCCCGGCAGGAGAGCGACCCCGCGGCGGTCGAGAAGGCTGCGCGCGCCAGCATGCGCGCCCATGTCGCGGCGATGGTCGGGTTCTGGAACGCAGGCATTCCAACGCTCGACTACGGCAACAACATCCGCCAGGTGGCGAAGGAGGAGGGCCTCGAGAACGCCTTCGCCTTCCCGGGCTTCGTTCCGGCCTATATCCGCCCCCTCTTCTGCAAGGGGATCGGCCCCTTCCGCTGGTGCGCCCTCTCCGGCGACCCCGAGGACATCTACAGGACGGATGCCGCGATGAAGCGGCTCTTTCCGGAAAACGCGCACCTTCACCGCTGGCTCGACATGGCGCGCGAGCGCATCGCCTTCCAGGGCCTGCCCGCGCGCATCTGCTGGATCGGGCTCGGCGACCGGCACCGGGCGGGGCTGATGTTCAACGAGATGGTGGCGAAGGGCGAGCTCAAGGCCCCGATCGTGATCGGGCGCGACCATCTCGACTCGGGCTCGGTCGCCAGCCCCAACCGCGAGACGGAAGCCATGCGCGACGGCTCGGACGCGGTCTCGGACTGGCCGCTCCTCAACGCGCTCGTCAACACCGCGAGCGGCGCGACCTGGGTCTCGCTCCATCACGGCGGCGGCGTGGGCATGGGGTTCTCGCAGCACGCAGGCGTGGTGATCGTGGCCGACGGCACGCCCGAGGCGGCGCGGCGGCTCGAGCGCGTCCTCTGGAACGACCCGGCCTCGGGCGTGTGGCGGCACGCCGATGCGGGCTATCCCGAGGCCATCGCCTGCGCGAAGGAGATGGGGCTGCGCCTGCCCTCGATCCTCGGCAACTGACCACCGCGGCGCAGAATTTTCGCGAAAATTCTGCGCCTCCCCCGGAAATCCTTCGCAAAGGATTTCCGGTCCCGGCCCGTCGGCGGCCGGCGCAGGACCGGCCGAAGAATTTCGGCGAAATTCTTCGGCCCTCGGGGATGGCGAAGGAATTCCGCCCCGCCCCTGTCGCAAAGGCGCCAGAACGGCGGATCGGTCCTGCCATAGGCTGACGCCCATGGCCCCGAATCCAGACTATGACCGCCTGATCGACGCCGAGACCTGGGCCTTCATCCACGAGACGGAACGCTGGTATCCGCCCGAGGCGGCAGGCTTCACCATCGCCGAACAGCGCGCCGTCTACGACCGCATGTGCAGCGCCTTCCGCCGGGGCCGTCCGCCTGGCGTCACTGCCGTCGACCGCCCGTTCGGCGACGTGCCCTGCCGCCTTTATGCCCCCCCAGGCGGCGGCCTGCCGGGCTGGCTCGTCTACTTCCCCGGCGGCGGCTTCGTCGTCGGCGGGCTCGACAGCCACGACGACATCTGTGCCGAACTCTGCGCCGGCACCGGCCTGTGCACGGTTTCGGTCGACTACCGCCTCAGTCCGGAACATCCCCATCCTGCCGCCTTCGCGGATGCGCTTGCCGCAACCCGCGCGATCGCCGCCGAAGGCGGCAGCCCGATCGTCCTTGCCGGCGACAGTGCAGGCGGAAACCTGGCCGCTGCCGTGTCCCATGCGGTGCGCCGGACGGGGCCGGCAATTGCCGGGCAGGTGCTGATCTATCCCGGGCTCGGCGGCGACATGTCCGCAGGCAGCCATGTCATCCATGCACATGCGCCCATGCTGACGCGCGCGGACCTGCTCTTCTACCGCGGCGTTCGGTATCCCGGCGGGGTCGTCCCCGACCGTCCTGACCCGACGGCCGATCCGCTCGCGGACGAGGATTTCTCGGGCCTTCCGCCCACGCTGGCCATCGCGGCAGAGTGCGACCCTCTCGCCGATGACGCGCGCGCCTATGCGGCCCGGATCGTCTCCGCCGGCGGGAGGGCGCTGTCAGTCGAGGAAGCCGGCCTTGTCCACGGCTACCTTCGCGCCAGGCATTCGGTCGGCCGCGCGGCGGCCGGTTTCGCCCGCATCACCTCTGCCATCGCGTCACTGGCCCGCGGCGAATGGCCCCCGACGGCACCGGAGAGCAGCGCTGTCCCGGCCTTCTGTCCGGCAGCAAGGCCTTGACGCAGGATGACCGAGCCCCCGGCGCGGCCCGGTCGGGCACCGCCTTCGCTGCGTTCATGGTCGGTCTCACCTCCGTCCTCTTCGGTCTCATTCCGCTCTTCGCGCGCGGCCTGACCGAAGCCGGGCTCGCTCCGGCCGCCGTGTCGATGTACCGCTATCTCCTGCCGGCGATCGTCTTCCTGCCGTTTCTTGTGCTGCGCGGCCCCGCCGGCCGTCTGAGCATGCTTGCGATGGGTACAGGCCTTCTCGTCGCGCTCGGCTGGGTTGGCTATGTGCGGGCGCTGACGATGATGCCCGTGCCCGTCGCCGGCGTGCTCTACATGACCTATCCGCTCTTCGTCCTGGCCGTCGGCCGGATCCTCTTCGGCGACCGGCCCCATCCCGGATCCTGGCTCGGCGGGCTGCTGATCCTGCTTGGTGCCCTCCTGGTCGCGTTCCCTGCACTCGCCGGCGGCAATGCCGCATTCGGGCCGGTCGCGGTACTTCTGGCGCTGGCCGCCCCGCTGGGCTTCGGCCTCGGGATCAACATGCTCACCCATGTCTATGTCGCCCTTCCGCCGCTCGCCAGGCTTGCGGCCTTCTCGCTGGGTTCCGTGGCCGGGCTCCTGCCGGTGGCAGCGGGCCTTCCCGCGGCTGCCGTCATCCCGGCAGACTGGCATGCGCTCGGGCTGGTCATCGGCCTGACCTTCGTGACCGCCCTGCTGCCCCAGGTCCTCTACAACGTCTACGTGCCGCGGATCGGCGCAGCCAAGACCGGAGCGCTCGGGGCGATCGAGCTTCCCACGATGTTCGCCGTCGGCTGGGTCGTTCTCGGGGAAGCGCCGGGCTGGCGAGAGATCGTCGCGGGGCTCTTCGTGCTGACGGCAGTCGTCCTGACGCCGGCCCGCGCGCCGCGCCCGTCTGGGCTTGCGGCGCTGGACGTGCAAGGATCAGGGCGCAGCGGCAGAGGGAGGACCCGATGAACAGCCACACCCGTGCAAATCTGACCCATGCGGCAGAACGCGCCGATCTCGCCGCCGCGCTGCGCTGGACGGCGGAACTCGGAATGAACGAAGGCGTGGCCAATCATTTCAGCCTTGCCGTGAACCCGGACGGGACGCGGTTCCTGATCAACCCCTTTGCCCGCGCCTTCGAGACGATCCGTGCCTCCGACCTGCTTCTCGTCGATGCGATGGACCCCGACACGCTCAACCGCCCCGGCGCACCGGACCCTACGGCCTGGGGCCTGCACGGGTCGATCCACCGGCGCGTGCCGCATGCGCGCTGCGTGATGCACGTCCACTCCATCCACGCCACCGTGCTGGCCTGCCTTCAGGACGCCCGCCTGCCGCCGCTCGACCAGAACGCGGCGATGTTCTTCGGGCCGCGGCAGGTGGTGGACGCGGGCTATGGCGGCATGGCCTTCGAGAGCGAGGGCGAACGCTGCGCGGGGCTACTCGCCGACCCGCGGGTGATGGCGATGGTGATGGGCAACCACGGCGTCCTGGTGATCGGGCGCACGGTGGCCGAGGCCTTCATGCGGCTCTACTACTTCGAGCGGGCGGCCGAGACCTATGTCCGCGCGCTGCAGACCGGGCGGCCCTTGCGCATCCTGTCCGACGAGGTGGCCGAGAAGACCGCCCGCGAATGGGAGGACTATCCCAGCACGGCCGAGCATTTCCTGAACGAGATCAAGGCGATGCTTGACGCGCGCGGGGCAGGCTTTCGCGACTGAGGCCCTCCGCCCTAGCGCAGGAACGAGCCCGCCGTCATCGTCGCGGGCAGCGGCAGGCCCAGACGCGACAGGATCGTCGGTGCAAGCTGCAACTGGCCGATGACCGTATCGGGCGGGGGCCCCTCGCCGCCACCGAACCAGTAGAGCGCGGCATCCGTCTGGTCCTCGGCCGTGCCGCCGTGGTGGCCGCGCGCGTCCTGGCCGTGGTCGGCCGTGACCATCACCTCGTAGCCCTGGGCACGCCAGTGCGCGATGTGGGGGGCGAGCATGGCGTCGAGATGCCCGCAGGCATGGTCCATCTCCGCGCGGTCGTGGAAGAAGCGGTGGCCCATCGAATCGAGCGTGCAGCTGTGCAGGAGCCCGTAGTCGATGCCGAAGCGGTCGGTTAGCTTCCTGAGCGTCCAGAAGAGATCGAAGTCCGAGGGCGTCATCTGGTTGGCGTGGTTGTAGCCCGTCATCGTGTGGAAGCGGCCATGCGTGATGGGCGCGCCGGGCTCGTCGTATTCCATGTCGCGCAAGGGGTCGAAGGGCGCGCGGTGGAAGAATTCCGACCAGAAGGAATGCGCGACGGCCCCGGTCTTGCCGCCGGCCCTGGTCACCTCGGAGAATATGTCGGGCTGGACGAGGCGGAAGACGTATTCGTTGCCCCAGGCGCCGTGCACCTGCGGCGCGACGCCGGTATGGATCGAGGCGTAGCACGTGGCGCTGGTCGAGGGCAGGACGGCGCGATGCCGCCAGACCCGCGCCTCGCCCGAGGCGACCCAGCCCTCGAGATTGCCGAAAAGCCGGCGCCAGTTGCGCCAGGGCACGCCGTCGATGACGAGGAGGAGGAGCTTGCGCTGCATTCTTAGGACTCCGTTAACCATGGAACCTTCAGTCTCCCGGAATGAACGCGCCTTCCCGCCCCGGCGAAACGGACCGGTTCCTGACCCATCTCTTTTCTGCCCAGTCGGCACGGACGGGCGGCGTGGTGCGCCGCAAGATCGGTGAAGTCGAACGCAAGATCGGCCGCGCGCGCCTGGAACTCGAAGTGCGGCGCCGTGGCTATCACCTGATCGAGTGTGGCGGACAGTTCGTCATCGTATGCTCGAACGCCGACATCCGGCTGGTCTGCTGACCGCACCTCCCCCCGGCCGGCAGAATTTCCACGGAAATTCTGCCCGGAAGGCAAATCCTCCACGGAGGATTTGCGATGCCCCGAAATTCTCCGCGGAGAATTTCGGGACCGGCCCTTCGGGTCAGTTACCGGCACTTTCCATCTTCCGGTGACGTATGACTTCCTCCAGCCATCCCTGGCGCATCTCGGGAACGGAGGAGAGAAGCAGGTCCGTGTAGTCGTCGAAGGGCGGCGAGAGGACCCGGGACTTGGGGCCATAGCGCACCACGGCTCCGCGATGCATCACGGCGATAGAATCAGCTATGGCCCTGACAGTTGCGATGTCATGGGTGATGAAGAGGTAGGCCACTCCTTCCTGCGCCTGCAGGTCGAGAAGCAGTCTGAGAATCCCCTCGGCCACCAGCGGATCGAGGGCGCTCGTCACCTCGTCGCAGATGATGAGCTTCGGCTTCGCGGCCAGCGCCCGGGCGATGCATACACGCTGCTTCTGTCCGCCGGAGAGTTCGGCCGGATAGCGGTCTGCGAATCCCCTGCCCATCTCGATCGCGTCGAGAAGCTCCTGCACGCGGGCATCGCGTTCGCCGCCCTTGAGGCCGAAGTAGAACTCGAGCGGACGTCCGATGATCGTGGCGACCGTCTGGCGCGGGTTCATCGCCACATCGGCCATCTGGTAGATCATCTGCAATTCTCGCAGGTCTTCCCTGGCCCGGCCCGCAAGGTCGGGCGAGAGGACGCGCCCGGAGAAGCGGATGCGGCCGCGAGATGGCGGCAGAAGTCCGGTGATCGCACGGGCGAGCGTCGACTTGCCCGAACCGCTCTCGCCCACGACGGCCAGCGTATGGCCCGCCTCGATGGCGACGGAGACGTCGCGCAGGACATCCCGGGGAAGCCCGGCATAGCGTGCGGACACGTTCGCGACGTCCAGGACGACCTGCCCGCCGGCCGGCTTCTCGGGGTGCTCCATGGACCGGACCGAGACGAGGGCGCGCGTGTATTCCCTGCGCGGGGCGCCGATGATCCGGGCCGTCGGTCCCTGTTCGACCATCCTTCCCTGGCGCAGCACCATGATCTCGTCGGCGATCTGGGCCACCACCGCAAGGTCGTGCGTGATGTAGAGCGCCGCCACCCCTGTGTCGCGGATCGCCTCCTTGATGGCGGCGAGCACGTCGATCTGCGTCGTCACGTCGAGGGCGGTCGTCGGCTCGTCGAAGACGACGAGGCCGGGCCGGGGGCAGAGGGCCATGGCGGTCATCGCCCGCTGGAGCTGTCCGCCGGAGACCTGGTGAGGATACCGCTCTCCGAAACGTTCAGGGTCGGGCAGGCCGAGCCTGCCGAACAGCGCGATGGCGCGGGCCTCGGCTTGCTCGCGCGTGGCAAGGCCGTGGCGCAGCGTCGCCTCGGTCACCTGGTCCATCAGGCGCCGCGCGGGGTTGAAGGCGGCAGCGGCCGACTGGGCGACATAGGTCACCTCCCGGCCCCGCAGGGCACGCAGTCCGGCCGCGCCGGCCTTGAGGATGTCGCGCCCGCCAAGGCGGATCTCGCCGCCGGTGATCCGCACACCGCCGCGCCCGTAGGCCATGGCGGCAAGCCCGATGGTCGACTTTCCCGCCCCCGATTCGCCGATGAGGCCGAGGACGCGCCCGCGCGCCAGCGTGAAGGACACGTCGTCCACAATCACAACGTCGCGGGCGCGCTCGCCGGGCGGGTGCACGGTCGCCTCGATCCGGAGACCGCGGACGTCAAGAAGGATGTCGGACGCCGCGTCAGACACCGCGTCCCCCCTTCAGGCTCGTCGTGCGCGCCAGGATCCAGTCGGCCACCAGGTTCACCGATATGGCGAGGACCGCGATCGCGGCCGAGGGGACGAGGGCGGCCGGCACCCCGTAGACGAGGCCGGCGGCATTCTCCTTCACCATGCCGCCCCAGTCGGCGAGCGGCGGCTGCACGCCCAGTCCGAGGAACGAGAGCGTCGAGATGAACAGGACCGCGAAGATGAACCGCAAGCCGAGTTCGGCCACCAGGGGCGACAGCGCGTTGGGCAGGATCTCGCGGAAGATCACCCAGGCCTTGCCCTCGCCGCGCAGGCGCGCCGCCTCGACATAGTCCATGACCGCGATATCGGCGGCGACGGCGCGGGCAAGGCGGAAGACGCGGGTCGCATCCAGTAGGCCGATCACCAGGACCAGCGTGACGATCCCCGGCGGCGTCACCGAAAGGATGACGAGCGCGAGGATCAGCGAGGGGATGGCCATGATCAGGTCGTTCGCCCGCGACAGGATCTGGTCCACCCAGCCCCCGGCGGTGGCGGCAAGGAACCCCAGCACCGACCCCACCGTGAAGGACAGGACGGTGGCCGCCGTGGCGACCAGGATCGTCACCTGACAGCCGAAGATCATGCGGCTGAGCAGGTCGCGCCCGATTGAATCGGTGCCCAGCGGGAATTCGGGCGACCGCGGCGCCCAGATCTGCGGGCTGACGATCTCGTCGATCGGATGGGGCGCGATCCACTGCGCTGTCAGCGCCACGGCGAAGAAGGCGCCGGTGACGGCAAGGCCGATCAGCGCGGACAGGGGGATGCGTCTCACTTCGGGTGCCTCAGCCGCGGATTTGCAAGGATCGAGATGACGTCCGCCAGGATGTTCAGGCCGATGTAGACGGCCGCGAAGATCAGCCCGACCGCCTGCACCACCGGCAGGTCGCGCTTTGTCACATGGTCGACGAGGTACTGGCCCATGCCGGGATAGACGAACACCACCTCGACGACGACGACGCCGACGACGAGGTAGGCTAGGTTCAGCATGACGACGTTCACGACTGGGGCGATGGCGTTCGGGAAGGCATGTCCCCAGATGACGGACATGGGCGACAGGCCCTTGAGCTCGGCTGTCTCGATATAGGCCGACTGCATGACGTTCAGGATCGCCGCCCGCGTCATCCGCATCATGTGCGCCAGCACCACGAGGACCAGAACGAGGACGGGCAGGATGACCGCATGCAGGCGCTCCCACAGGCCCATTCCGGGAAAGACCATGGCGATCGGCGGGAAGACCTGCCACTTCACCCCGAGGTAGTAGAGCAGGACATAGCCCAGCACGAACTCGGGCAGCGAGATCGTCGTCAGCGTCACGGCCGAGATCAGCCTGTCTGGCCAGCGGCCGGCATGGCGTGCGGCCACAAGGCCGAGGATGATGGCCAGCGGCACCGAGATGACGGCGGCCCAGAAGGCGAGGAAGAGGGTATTGCCCAGCCGCTGGCCGACCGCCCTGGCGATATCCTCGCCGTTCGACAGCGCGGTGCCGAGATCGCCGTGCAGGATGCCCCAGAGCCAGTTCAGGTAGCGCGTCAGCGCCGGCTGGTCCAGCCCGTGCTCGGCGCGGAAGTTGGCCAGTGCCTGTTCGGTGGCCGACTGGCCCATGATCGCCTGTGCCACATCCCCCGGCAGCGCCTCCACGCCAAGGAAGATGACCGCCGAGACGGCCAGAAGCAGCACGAGGCCCAGCGCGATCCGCTGGGCCACCAGTACCGGAACGGACTTCCGCACGCCCTGCCGCTCAGGCCAGCCAGCACTTCACCTGGGCGCGGCCGTTCATCAGCTCGCCGTTCGGATCGGTCTGCCAGCCCTGGACCTCGCTGCGGTAGGCCGAGACGAAGTCGTTGAACATGGGCAGGATGAGGCCGCCCTCGTCGCGAAGGATATGGGCCATTTCCGAGTACATGCCCTTGCGCTTGGCCTCGTCCAGTTCGCCGCGCGCGGCGATCAGCAGCTCGTCGAAGCGGGCGTTCTTGAACTTCGTGTCGTTCCATTCGGCGGTCGAGAGATAGGCCGTCGAATACATCTGGTCCTGCACCGGACGGCCGCCCCAGTAGCTGGCGCAGAAGGGCTGCACGTTCCAGACGTTCGTCCAGTAGCCGTCGTCGGGCTCGCGCTTGACCTCGATCGGGATGCCCGCCGCCGCAGCCGACTGCTGGAAGAGCTGCGCCGCCTCGACCGCACCGGGAAAGGCGCCGTCGGCCGTCCTCAGCACGATGGGCGAGCCGTCGTGGCCGGACTTCTTGTAGTACTCCGCTGCCTTCACGGGATCGTATTCCCGCTGCGGGATCGTGTCGTCGAACAGGGGATAGGCCGCGTTGATGGGGAAGTCGTTGCCCACAGACCCGAGGCCGCCAAGGATCTTGTCCACCATCTCCTGCCGGTTGATCGCCAGCTTCAGCGCCATGCGCAGGTCGTTGTTGTCGAAGGGCGGCGTGTCGCAATGCATGATGAAGACGTAGTGCCCGCGCCCCGCCACGGCATCGATGGTGATGCCCGGCGCTCCCTTCAGCAGGCTGACGATCTTGGGATCGACGCGGTTCATCATGTGGATCTGGCCCGACTGAAGCGCTGCCGTGCGCGCCGTGTTGTCGTTGATGACCAGGATCTCCACCCGGTCGGCATGACCGATCGTCGGGTCGAAGTAGTTCGCGTGCCTTTCGAAGACGTGGCGCACGCCCGGCTCGTTCGCGACCACCTTGTAGGGGCCGGCGCCGATCCCGGCCGCCGGGTCGTCCACGCCGCCGCCCGGCTGGATCACCAGGTGGTAGTCGGCCATCAGGTAGGGCAGGTCGGCATTGGCGGCGGCGAGCTTCAGCGTCACCATGTCGCCCTCGGCCTTCATGTCGGCGATGCCCTGGACGATCCCCAGCGCACCGGACTGCGACTTCTCGTCGGTATGCCGGCGCAGCGTCGCCACGACATCCTCGGCGGTCAGGGTCTGGCCGTTGTGGAACTCGACGCCCTGACGGATCTTGAACTTCCACTCCGTCGCGTCGGCGTTCGAGGAATGGTCCTCGGCGATCCGGTGGTCGATCGTGCCGTCCGGCTTCACGTCGACCAGCATCTCCCCCCAGGTCATGTTGACCTGGAACGGCACTTCCGAGGCGGCAAGGGCCGGGTCCAGCGAGTTCGTCGATTCGCCGCCCTGCATGCCGACCCTGATCGTGCCGCCCTTCTTCGGTTCCGCGGCGCCCGCGGCCCGGGCGAAGATCGCGGCCGACAGGCCGGCGCTGACGCCAAGGGCCGTCATCCGCCCCATGAATTCGCGACGCCCGATGCGGCCGGACTGCGCATGTGCCACCAGTTCGTCGAGTGGATCCTTCATTGCTTTCTTCTCCCCGTCGGCCATCGGCCCGCCTTGTTGATTGCCGAATCAATAACCCGTCCGGGCGGGAATCGGCAAAGCCTTTTCGCCCGCCCGCGCAACTTTCTTGCGTTGCCGACCCGGCCCGTCAGACGAAGCGGCGCGGCACGCGCTCGTCCCAGCTGCGGCGGAAGACCTCGGTCTCGCCCTCCCAGGCGGTCAGCCGGGCGGTCATGCGCAATTCGGTCGCCGTCGCGGTCATCCGCGCCTCGGCCTCGGTCCTGACCTTCCAGTCCCCGCGCATGAGCCGCTGTTCCCAGCGGATGTCGGCGCTGGCCGAAAGCGGATCGTCGGGCCGGATCTCCCAGCGCTCGGCCATGCGCTCGCCGGTGACGAGGCCGTGGTCCAGGTTCTCGGCCTCGCCGGTATCGGACTCGATCACCAGCGCATGGGTGCCGCGGATCAGGTCGCGCTCGATCCGGCGGCTGCCCGAAGCCTCGCGCAGGACCCGGTGCCTCCAGGGGGCGGCGGTCGCGGGCTCGGGCGGGCTCCATTCGTTCCCGCTTCCCGCATGAACCGGCAGGTCGAGCGCGCCCTCGAGAAGCGTCCCCGTCGCCGCCTCGGGCGAGGGCCAGAGGAAGGGCCAGTAGGTGGTCGAAAGCGCCAGCCGCAGGCGGTGCCCCGGCGCCAGCCGGCAGGCCATGTGGTCGAGCGCGAGGGTGATGCGGGCCGCCTCGCCCGGCACCATCGGCGAGGGCCTCTCGCGGTCTTCGCGGTGACAGAGGTTGAGCATCCCGTGCGCAAGCCGCGTCGAGGCGCCGTCGGGGGCCACGTCGCAAAGCCGCGCGACGAGGAAGGCGAGCGGCCTGTCGGCGCTGACGGTCGCGGTCAGCACCGCCGCGCCCATCAGGTCGAGCTGCGCCTCGAGAGGCGCGCCGTCGAAGCAGACCGACAGCGCGTCGTCCTCGCGCTGGTCGCCCGGCATCTCGGCGTCATGCCCCATCGGGAAGAACTCGCCCGCCTGCATGCCCAGATGCTGCGGCGTGCGGATCGCGGCGCCGATGCGCCCCCCCTGCCCGCCCAGGACGCCGCCGGGCGACAGCGCCAGCACCAGGCGCGTGATCCGCGGGCTGTCCGGCCAGCGGGGCTCGGCCACCCAGTGGCCGGGCCGGTGCGTGGCGCAGGCGTCCGGGGGCGCGCTCTCCTGCATCCAGACGCGGTAGGCCGGGTCGGCCTCGGCGCCGTTGGGGATGTCCTTCAGCCAGCGGTCCCACCAGCGGATCGCCTCCTGCAGGAAGCCGATCCGGGGGCCGGGATGCGCGGTGTGCGGATACTGGTGCACCCAGGGCCCGACGATGCCCTTGACCGGGACCTTCAGGTTCGCGACCAGCGCCGGGACGGTGTTCATGTAGCCGTCCGCCCAGCCGCCCACCGACAGGACGGGCACCTGGATCGCCTCCCAGTCCTCGCAGACCGAGCCGTGCTTCCAGTAGCCGTCGCGCGCCTGGTGGCCGGCCCAGCGCGGGGCGAGGAAGGGCTCGTGATGAAGCCGCCTCAGCCATTCCTCGCGCCAGCCGGGGCGCAGCGCCGGGTCCGGCGGGCGCGAGGAATAGCTCAGCATCACCGCCCCCCAGCCGAGGTTCTCGCCCAGAAGGCAGCCGCCCTTGAAATGGATGTCGTCGGCGAAGCGGTCGGTCGTCGACATGACCGAGATCGCGGCCTTCAGCGCGGGCGGGCGCAGGAAGGCGGTCTGGAGGGTGTTGAACCCGCCCCAGCTCTTGCCCATCATCCCCACCCGCCCCGTGCACCAGGGCTGCGCCGCGGCCCAGGCGATCACCTCGCAGGCGTCCTGCAACTCCTGCGCGGTATATTCGTCGTCCATCAGCCCCTCGCTGTCGCCGTTGCCGCGCATGTCGACGCGCAGGCAGGCAAAGCCGTGGCCGGCCACGAAGGGATGCATCAGCTCGTCGCGCGGCAGCGTGCCGTCGCGCTTGCGGTAGGGGATGAACTCGAGGACCGCCGGCACCGGGTTCAGCATCGCGTCCCCGGGCATCCAGACCCGCGCCGAAAGCCGGCATCCGTCGGAGAGCACGATCCCCATGTCGGGTTCGTCCGTGACGGCGCGGGGAAACTCGGTGACGATGCGCATGGGGCCGGCCTCGCTCGGGTGCTTGCGCTTTCATCATGCCCCAAATACTCCCGCCGGAGGCTCCGACGTTTCCGCCCCTCGCAGGTCGCAGAATGACAAGACCCAACATCCTCATCGTCATGGTCGATCAGCTGAACGGGACCTTGTTCCCCGACGGCCCGGCCGCGTTTCTCCACGCCCCGAACCTGCGCGCCCTGGCCGCGCGCTCGGCGCGCTTCGCCAATGCCTATACCGCCAGCCCGCTCTGCGCGCCCGCCCGCGCCTCGTTCATGTCGGGCCAGCTGCCCCGCCGCACCCGCGTCTACGACAACGCGGCCGAGTTCGCCTCCGACATCCCCACCTATGCCCATCACCTGCGCCGCGCGGGCTATGCGACCTGCCTCTCGGGCAAGATGCACTTCGTCGGCCCCGACCAGCTGCATGGTTTCGAGGCGCGGCTCACGACCGACATCTACCCCGCCGATTTCGGCTGGACGCCCGACTACCGCAAGCCCGGCGAGCGGATCGACTGGTGGTATCACAACCTCGGCTCGGTGACGGGCGCGGGCGTGGCCGAGATCACAAACCAGTACGAATACGACGACGAGGTGGCCTTCCACGCCGTCCAGTGGCTCTACGACCGGGCGCGGGGCGCGGACGGCCGGCCCTGGTGCCTGACGGTCAGCTTCACCCACCCGCACGACCCTTACGTCGCGCGGCGGCGGTACTGGGACCTCTACGAGGGCGCCCCCGAACTCGCCCCGCCCGAGGCCATCCCCTATGACGACATGGACCCCCATTCGCGCCGCCTGATGGATGCCTGCGACTGGCGCGCCTTCGACATCACGCCAGACCACGTCCGCCGCGCCCGGCAGGGCTACTTCGCCAACATCAGCTACATCGACGACAGGCTGGGCGAGATCCTGGGCGTCCTTCAGGCGACGCGGCAGGAGGCGGTCGTCGTCTTCGTCTCCGACCACGGCGACATGCTGGGCGAGCGGGGCCTGTGGTTCAAGATGAACTTCTTCGAGGGCTCGGCGCGGGTGCCGCTGATGATCGCGGCGCCGGGCCTCGCACCGGGGCGGATCGACACGCCCGTCTCGACGCTCGACGTGACGCCGACGCTGGCGGCGCTGGCGGGCATCTCGCTCGACGAGGTCGCGCCCTGGACCGACGGGCAGTCGCTCCTGCCGGTGGCCGCGGGCGCCGGGCGCGGCTTCGTGCCGATGGAATATGCCGCCGAAGGCACCGTCACGCCGATGGCCGGCCTGCGGAAGGGGCGGTGGAAGTACATCGCCTGCCCCGCCGACCCCGAGATGCTCTTCGACCTTCAGGCCGACCCGCGGGAACGGGTGAACCTTGCCGTTCCGGGCGCGGGCGCCGAGGCGGCGCTCGCCGAGTTCCGCGCCGAGGCCGCCCGGCGCTGGGACCTGGCCGCCTATGACGCCGAGGTGCGCGCCAGCCAGGCGCGCCGCTGGGTGGTGTATGAGGCGCTCAGGAACGGCGCCTACTTCCCCTGGGACTACCAGCCCCTGCAGAAGGCGTCCGAGCGCTACATGCGCAACCACATGGACCTGAACGTGCTGGAAGAGAGCAAGCGCTTCCCCCGCGGCGAGTAGGCCCGCCTCAGCCGGGCGGCGCGGCCTGCCCGGCGACCGCGCGCAGCTCGTCCAGAAGCCAGAGCGCGCGCGGGTCGCGGGCATTGCGCGCGTGCCTGAGCGCCGAGACGGTGACGGGGCGCAGGTCGAGCGGCGGCGCGCAGACCGCAAGGCCGAGCGCCGGCGCGAAGGCCGAGGCCAGCCGCGCCGGCAGAGTCGCCACGGCCCCGGTTCGGACCAGCGTGGCCAGCGCCGGAAAGAACTGCGGCAGCACCGCCACGACGCGCCGCGCGAGGCCCTGCCCGGCCAGCGTCGTGTCGACGATCCCGGTGAAGTCGCCCCCCGGCGAGACCAGCACATGCGGCAGCGCGAGATAGGCCGCCAGCGTCAGGCCGCGGCCGATGACCTCGGGCCGGCCGGCCACGGCATAGCCGTCCTCGTAGAGAAGCTCGGCCAGCGTGTCGCCCGGAAGCCGCGGGAAATGGCCGAGCGCGAGATCGACCCTGCCATCGGCCAGCGCCTCGGGCACGGCCGCGCGCTCGAGCATGCGGAAGGACAGCCGCAGCCCCGGTGCCGCGGTGCTGATCCGCGCGATCAGGCCCGGCGCAAGCAGCGACTGGAGCGAATCCCAGGCCGCGATGCGCACCTCGCCGGTTGCGCTTTCCGGGTCGAAGGGCCGCGGCCCGCCCAGCGCCTCGCGCAGCGCATCGACGGCAAGCCGCACCTGCGGCTCGAGCGACAGCGCAACGGCGGTGGGCTCCATCCCGTGCGGGCGGCGCAGGAAGAGCGGGTCGCCGAAGACCGCGCGCAGCCGGCCGAGCGCATGGCTGACCGCCGACTGCGTGAGGCCTAGCTCGGCCGCGACCTGCGTCGCCTTGCGCGTGCGGACAAGCCCCAGGAAGACCAGGAGCACGGTCAGGTCGAGCTGTCTGAGTTCGATAAGCCTGAAATCAGTCATAAGGCGATTTCATTACAGTTTCTTTCTCGCGCTGCCTATCTGCATTTCCACGGCACAGGCAGAAAGGCGGCGGCATGGACATCGCGATCATCGGCACCGGCAACGTGGGCGGCGCGATCGCGCGCGGGCTGAAGGGCAAGGGGCACCGGGTGACCCTGGGCGCGCGCGACCCGCAGGCGCCGGAGGTGGCGGCGCTGGCGGCCGGGGCCGGGGCGGCGGCGGCCCTGCCCGCCGTCGCGGCGGCGGGGGCGGAGCTCGTGATCCTCGCCCTGCCCTGGGCCGCTGCCGAGGCCGCCGTGAGGGCGCTGGGCGACCTTTCGGGCAAGGTCGTCATCGACTGCATGAACCCGATCGCCCGCAGGGAAATCGGCGTCGGGCTGGCCGTGGGCCACACGACCAGCGGGGGCGAGATCGTGCAGGGCTGGCTGCCCGGCGCCCGCGTCGTCAAGACGCTGAACCAGGTCGGCGCCGAGATGATGGAGGCCAATGCCCGCCTCCCGCACCGGCCGGTGATGTTCATGGCCGGCGACGATGCCGGGGCCAAGGCGCGTGTCGCCGAGGTGCTGGCAGCCCTGGGGTTCGAGCCGCTCGACGCGGGCGACATCACCAAGGCCCGCCTGCTCGAACCCTTCGGGATGCTCTGGATCAACCAGGCCCTGATGCGCGGCAAGGGCCGCGCCTGGGCCTTCGCGGCGGTGGAGGCCGGGAAATGACCGCGCCAATTTCGGCCTCGTGCCACTGCGGCGCCGTCCGGCTGACGCTGCCCGCCGACGCCGCCGGGGTGCTGGCCTGCCACTGCGGCGACTGCCAGAAGCTGCACGGCAATTTCAACGCCTTCCTCGCCGCGCCCCGGGCGGCGATCACGGTCGAGGGGGAAGAGGCGCTGGTCTGGTATCAGTCCTCGCCCGACAGCCGCCGCGCCTTCTGCGGCACCTGCGGGGCGCGGGTGGTCAAGGAACTGACCGGAGCGGGGCGCTGGCTGGTCTCGGCCGGGCTGATCGACGGGCCGACCGGTCGCCACATCCTCAAGAACCTCTGGGCGCAGTCGAAGCCCGACTGGTATGCCCTGCCGGAAGGCGCGCCATGAGCGAACCCGTGACCGTCGTCGTGCGCCGCCGGGTCCGACCCGGGCGCGAGAAGGACTACGAGGCCTGGCTCGGTCGCCTGACGCGCGGCGCGGCAGGGCAGTTCGCGGGCTATCTCGGCGCCGAGTTCCATCGCCCCGCCGTGCCGGGGGGCGAATATCGCTCGGTCTTCCGCTTCGACAGCCTCGACCACCTCGACGCCTTCGAACGGTCCGACTTCCGGCATCGGATGCTGGCTGAGGCCGCGCCCTTCCTTCTGGGCGATGCCGTCTGGGAGCGGATGACGGGCCTCGAATTCTGGTTCGACCCGCCGCCGGGGACGCGCGTCCCGCAACCCAGCCCGCACCGCATGGCGCTGGTGCTGATCGCGGTCGTCTTCGTGCTGGTGCTGGTGCTGAACCTCACCCTCGGCCCGCTGATGGCGGGCTGGCCGCTCGCGCTCCGCGTGCTTCTGACCGTCACGATCCAGGTCGGGCTCATGACCTACGTCATCATGCCGCGCCTCACGCCCATGCTCGCGCGCTTCATCTACCCGAAAACAGAAACCCTCTGAAAGGATTGACGAATGTCTGCCACCATCGACGTGCATCGCAAGAAGAAGATCCTGATGATCGCCGCCAACCCCGGCATCTCGCCCGTCACGGGCTGGCCGGTGGGCTTCTGGTGGGCAGAGCTGACCCATCCCTGGTGGACCTTCACCGAAGCCGGCTACGAGGTGGAAATCGTCAGCCCCCGGGGCGGCGACCTCGTGGCCGACGGCTTTTCCGACCCCGAGGACGCCTCGGGCTATTCGGCGCATGACCTGATCTCGCTCGGCTTCAAGAAATCCGCCAGCCACGCCGCGCTCCTGCAGGGCACGAAGCCGATCGCCGCGGTGGACCCCGCCGCCTATGACGCGATCTTCCTCGCAGGCGGGCAGTCGCCCATGGTGACGATGATCGACGACACCGCCCTGCATGCCTTCGTGGCAAGGGCCTGGGAGGCCGGCAGGATCGTCGCCATCGTCTGCCACGGCACCTGCATCCTTCTGAAGACTCAGCTCTCGAACGGCGATCTTCTGGTCAGGGGCAGGACCTGGACCGGCTTTGCCAACAGCGAGGAGGCCTATGCCGACGCCTGGGTCGGCCGGAGGATCCAGCCCTTCTGGATCGAGGAGGAGGCGAAGAAGATCGAAGGCACGAACTTCGTGGTCAACGCGATGTTCAAGCCCTTCGCGCTGCGCGACGGCAACCTCATCACCGGCCAGCAGCAGTTCTCGGGCGGGGCGGCGGCCGATCTGGTCGTGCAGGCGCTGGGCCGCTGACCCCCCCTGCCGGCGGCGTGATGGCCCCTTCGGCAAAGCGGCGCAGCACCTCCGGATAAAGCCGGTGCTCGGCGGCAAGGACCCGGGCGGCCAGGGTTTCCGGCGTGTCCCCCGGCAGGACGGGCACGCGCGCCTGGCCGAGGATCGGGCCGGCGTCAAGCTCGGGCGTCACCAGATGAACGGTGCAGCCCGCCTCCGTGTCGCCCGCCGCCAGCGCCCGCGCATGGGTGTCAAGGCCCGGATATTTCGGCAGAAGCGAAGGGTGGATGTTCAGCATCCGTCCGGCAAAGCGCCCGACGGTTTCGGGGCCCAGGATGCGCATGAATCCGGCAAGGCACACGATGTCCGGCCGCGCCTCGTCCAGACGTTCCAGCAGGGCCGCCTCGAACCCTGCGCGGTCCCGCCCGAAGGCGCGGTGATCGACGGCGGCGACCGGCACGCCCAGCGCCTTCGCCCGGTCAAGGCCGGGGGCAGCCGGGTCGCTCGACAGGACAAGGACCGCCCGCGCCGGATGGTCGCCCGTCATGCTCTCGACCAGGCGGACCATGTTCGACCCCCCGCCCGAGATCAGGATGGCGACGCGCTTCACCCCAGGCGGCCCGCATAGGTGACGCCCGCGCCCGGCACCACCGTGCCGATCCGCAGCGGCATTTCCCCCAGGTCGGCAAGGGTCTGCGCCAGGGCCTCGGCACGGTCCGCCGCAACGACCGCGATCATCCCGATGCCGCAGTTGAAGGTCTTGAGCATCTCCGCCTCGCCCAGGGCCGCGCCTTCCCTCAGCCAGGAAAAGACCGGCGGCAGAGTCCAGGCATCGAGGTCGATCCGCGCGCCCAGGCCTTTGGGCAGGACGCGGGGCAGGGTCTCGGTCAGGCCGCCGCCGGTGATGTGGGCCAGCGCATGAACGCCGCCCGCCCGGATCGCCGCCAGCGCCGGCCGGACATAAAGCCGCGTCGGCGTCAGCAGCGCCGCCCCGAGCGTTCCCTCGGCAAAGGGCGCCGGGTCGGCCCAGCCAAGGCCGGCCCGCGCGGCCACGGCCCGCACCAGCGAGAAGCCGTTGGAATGGACACCCGACGAGGCCAGTCCCAGAAGCACGTCCCCGCCGGTCACGCCCTGCGGCAGGTCGGCGCCGCGTTCCATCGCACCGACGGCAAAGCCGGCAAGGTCGAAGTCGCCGCCGTGATAAAGGCCCGGCATCTCGGCCGTCTCGCCGCCGACCAGGGCGCAGCCCGTCGCCGCACAGGCCGCCGCGATGCCCTCGACGATCCGTGCGGCCTGTGCCACGTCCAGCCGGCCGGTCGCGAAATAGTCAAGGAAGAACAGCGGTTCGGCCCCCTGGCAGACCAGGTCGTTCACGCACATCGCCACCAGGTCCTGGCCGATCGTGTCCACGCGGCCGGTCTCGATCGCGATCTTCAGCTTGGTGCCCACGCCGTCCGTGGCGGCGACGAGGATCGGGTCGCGGAATCCCGCCGCCTTCAGGTCGAACAGCGCGCCGAAGCCGCCAAGCCCGCCCATCGTCCCGGGCCGCGCCGTGGCCCTTGCCGCCGGCTTGATCCGCTCGACCAGCGCATTGCCGGCATCGATGTCGACACCCGCGGCCGCATAGGTCAGCCCGTCCGCCCCCTGCCCCATCGCACAGCCCCCGTCCGCCTGCCCGCCATTGCCCCGCCCCATAGTCCAAGGGGCAGGCGCTGACAATGACGGATCCCGGTCAGGGAGCGGCGCGCTTGACCCCTGCGGCCGCGCCTTCTACCTAGGCTCGCGGCCGGGCCTGTAGCTCAACTGGTCAGAGCAGGGCGCTCATAACGCCTTGGTTGGGGGTTCGAGTCCCTCCGGGCCTACCGCAGCCGCCCGTCAGGGAAACAGGAACCGTCCGCGGATCGGCAGGTCGCGCCTTGCGCCGCCCTCGCCCGTCACCGCCAGCACGTCCCCCGACAGCACGACCGAAGCCACCGGTTCCCCGCTCGGCCATGCGATCATGCCCAGGACATGGCGCAGCTCCGCCGTCCCCTCCGGATCCAGCGTCAGGCAGGCCGCCATTCCGCCTGCCGTCAGCGGGTCGGGGGTCTCGCGCGCTGACTGGCCCAGCACGTGCAGCGCCGCCCCCTCCTCGACCCCGAGACAGGCGATGTGCCGGCCGTTCCACGGTGGATAGTCGCGCCCGCCGTTGGAATGCCACAGCATGGTCATCGGCAGGGCGCGGGGGTCGCGCAGGGACAGGAACAGGTCGCCCCGTCCCGTGCGGCTGACCGCCGTCCAGCCCAGCGGCGAACCTTCGGCCTCGATCGCGGCAACGAAATCCTCGTCGCGCCCGGCCCAGGGATAACGCGTCAGGTCCAGCGTGCCGCCGCCGGCCGCCGGAAAGGCCTGCGGGTCCGTCGCGCGCGTCGCCGGGCGCAGGCGGGAACGCCCGCGCGCGGGGTCCGTCTCCAGCGGTGTGGCCGGCGTCTCGAACCAGCGCTTGGGCGAGAACCGCAGGTGCCCGCCCTCCGGCAGCGTGATCATCGCGTGATTGGCTACCGGCAGGTCCCCCCGCCCCCCGAGGAAGACGTGGCGCTGGTAGAGGAAGGGCTGCCCGTCCGCGACCGACAGTTCCTTGACCAGGGTCGCGCCCTCGACCGCATGGTCAAGCACCCAGCGGCGGCAGCCCGCCGAACCGCCCGGCACAGAGGTCCAGTGCCCGTTGGCCGGCCAGCCGTGAAAGTCCGACCCGTCCGCGGACCGGGCCGCGAAGGGCGCGCAGAAGAAGTCGCCCTTCAGGCCCCGCAGATGTGCCGCGGCGTCCGGCGGCATGGCCTCGTCCGTGCCGGCCCAGGGCGCGCGGTGCAGCATCCCGATCCTGCGGTCCCCGTCGGTGACCGTCATCGCCGCAACGAAGCCGCAGGCCGCCTCGAAGGCGACCTCTATTCCCTCCGCCGCCAGCATGGTTGAGTCCATCCTGCCGCCTCCCCTATGCTCAGCCCAGGTGCCGGGCGAGTGGAATGCAAATTCTGTTTTCTTGACTTTGGAATTTTCGTTCGGTAACACGAAGCCGACCCCGGGAGGGGGTTGCCCCATGACCCATCTCTACCACCGCGACTACAGCCTGACCGGCCCCGAGGCCGTGCGCGCCGTCGAACTCGGCCTTGCCAATGCCGAATGGTACCAGGCGCCGATCCCGCGCAAGCGCATGAAGGAGCTGATGCAGAGGTCCGACCAGCCGGCGATCCGCGACACGCTCATCTGGCTCGCGGCCTTCGTCGTCACCGGGGGCCTCGCGGCCTGGCTCTATCCCTCCTGGTGGTCGGTCCCGTTCTTCATGGCCTACGGCGTGCTCTACGGCTCTTCGAGCGATTCGCGCTGGCACGAATGCGGCCACGGCACGGCCTTCAAGACGCGCTGGATGAACGACGTGGTCTACCAGATCGCCTGCTTCATGATCATGCGCAACCCCAACGCCTGGCGCTGGAGCCATGCGCGCCACCACACCGACACGATCATCGTCGGCCGCGATCCCGAGATCGCGATCATGCGCCCGACCTGGATCATCCGCACGATCGCCCTGTTCCTCGGCATCCCGCAGACCTGGGGGGCCATCCGGCTGATGTTCACCTATGCCGGCGGCACGATCCCCGAGGAACAGAAGACCTACATCCCCGAGAACGAGCGCCCCGGCGTCATCCGCACCGCGCGCATCTGGCTGGTCATCCATGCCGCGATCATCCTCTGGGCGGTCCTCGCGCAGTCCTGGCTTCCCGTGCTGCTGTTCGGCCCCCTGCCCACGATGTACGGCGCCTGGGTCCACGTCCTGACCGGGGTCACCCAGCATGGCGGGCTGGCCGAGGACGCGCTCGACCACCGGCTGAACAGCCGCACCGTCTACATGAACCCGGTCCTGCGCTTCATCTACTGGAACATGAACTACCACGTCGAACACCACATGTTCCCGATGGTTCCATACCACGCGCTTCCCGCCCTGCACGAGGAGTGCAAGCCCTACTTCCCCAAGCCCAAGGCGAACATGTTCGCGGCCTATGCCGAGATCATCCCCGCCCTGCTGCGCCAGGCCCGCGAACCGCGCTGGTGCCTCGTGCCAGAACTGCCACCGGGCACGGAATGGACCCCCGCGCCCAAGGGCAAGCATGCCGAACACGGCGCCCATGTCGAACTGACGCCGGCGCAGTAGCGCCGGCACGCACCGGAGGAGACCCCACGTGGCCAACTGGACAGCCGTCTGCCCGACCGCCGAGATTGACGAAGAGGACGTGATGCGCTGGGACCACGGCGGCCGGACCTTCGCCATCTACCATTCGCCGGACGGGGAATTCTTCGCCACCGACGGGCTGTGCACGCACGAGCATGTCCACCTCGCCGGCGGGCTGGTCATGGACTACGTGATCGAATGCCCCAAGCACAACGGGCAGTTCGACTACCGCACGGGCGAGGCGATGCGCGCCCCCGTCTGCGTCAACCTCAGGACCTATCCCGTGAAGGTCGAGGACGGCACGGTGATGATCGACCTCGGCTGAGGCCGGGTCAGGACAGGGAGGGGGGACGAATGGCGACACGCAGAAGGCTGACGGTCGCGGACATCCGCGCGCTCAAGGGCGTGCGGCAGCTCACGATGATGCGGGTCGAGACCTGGCAGGAACTCGCCGCCGCCGAGGCCGCGGGCATCGACAGCGTCTCGGTCCCGCCCGCGATGATGACCGATCCGCGCTTCCGCGACGTGGCGCCCGGCGTCTTCGCCGTGCCCGGCGTGAATTTCTTCGAACTCGGCACCGCCGACGACTTCGTGCGCTGGGCCTTCGCCATGCTCAGGGCCGGGGCCGATGCCGTCTACTGCTCGGCCTCCTACGCCACCGTCGAGGCGCTGGCGCGCGAGAACGTGCCCGTCATCGGTCATGTCGGGCTGATCCCCTCGCGCGCCACCTGGACCGGCGGCTTCAGGGCCGTCGGCAAGACGGCCGAGAGCGCGCTCTCGGTCTGGAACGCGGTCAAGGCCTACGAGTCCGCCGGCGCCTTCGGGGCCGAGATCGAGGTCGTCCCCGCCGAGGTCGCCGCCGAGATCTCGCGGCGGACGCACCTCTTCATGGTGTCGATGGGTGCGGGTGCGGGCTGCGACTGCCAGTATCTCTTCGCCACCGATGTCCTCGGCACCAATCGCGGGCACATCCCGCGCCACGCCCGCGTCTACCGCAACCTCGCGAAGATGGAGGACCGCATGCAGAAGGAACGCATCGCCGCCTTCCGCGAATATGTGGCCGACGTCGCCTCCGGGGCCTTCCCGGCCGAAAGCGAAATCCTGTCGATCGACGCAAAGGAACTCGCGGCCTTCCGCAAGGCGCTCGGCTAGCTCGCGCAGCATCCGGCGGCGTCGCGACGCGATCAAACGGCTTGCCTGCGGGCGGGGTCAGGTCAAAGCTGTTCCCGGGCGCGTCCGGCAGTCTGCGGTCGACCGAGTCGCGCTCTGCCGCAAGGGCGTGCAGGCGCGCGCGCCCCGGACCGCAGCGAGGGCTGGCAGGGATGACGACACCAAGCTCCCCGGACAAGGCCGACAGCGGCATCGCGGCCATCTGCGCGGGCTTCGGCAACGACAGGCACCGCCTGCTCGACATCCTTCTCGCGATCCAGCAGGACCGCCGCTGGATATCTCCCGCCGCGATGGAGGCCGTGGCCGCCGCCCTCGGGATGACGCGAATCGCCGTCGAGGGCGTGGCCAGTTTCTACAGCTTCCTGTCGCTCGTGCCGAAGGGGCGCGTGACGATCCGGCTCTGCGACGACATCGTCGACCGCTTCGCCGGCCTCGAGAAGGTCGCCGCCGCCTTCGCCGGGACGCTCGGCGTGGCGGTCGGCCAGACCTCCGCGGACGGCGCCTTCTCGCTGGACTTCACGCCCTGCATCGGCCTGTGCGACCAGGCCCCCGCAGCAATGATCAACGATGTCGTGGCCACCCGCCTGACGCCCGCGCGCGCCACCGCCATCGCGCAGGCCCTGCTCCGGGGCGTGCCGCCAGGCGAGGCGGTGGTGCCCGGTTTCGACGGCCTCGCCCCGGCCGACCGCGTCCGCCGCCAGGCCGACAGCAACATCCGCGTGGCCGGCGACATCCTGCTCGGCCCGGTGCCCCGGGATGCGGGGCTGCGCGCCGCCCTTGCCCTCGCCCCCGCTGCCATCATCGACGTGATCGAGGCCAGCGGCCTGCGCGGCTGCGGCGGCGCGGGCTTCGCCACCGGGCGCAAGTGGCGCATTGCGGCCGGCACCCCCGCCGAACGCCGCTTCGTCATCTGCAACGCGGACGAGGGCGAACCCGGCACCTTCAAGGACCGGGTGCTGCTGACCGAACGCCCCGACCTCGTCGTCGAGGGGATGACGATCGCGGCCCGGGCCATCGGCGCGCGCGAAGGCATCCTCTACCTGCGCGGCGAATACGCCTTCCTGCGCGAGCATCTCGAGGCCGTCCTCGCGGGGCGCCGTGCCGCCGGCACGCTGGGCGGCGACTTCGACATCCGCATCCAGATGGGCGCCGGCGCCTATGTCTGCGGCGAGGAGGGCGCGCTCATCAGTTCCTGCGAGGGTCTGCCGGGTGAACCAAGGACCCGCCCCCCCTTCCCCGTGACGCGCGGCTATCTCGGGCAGCCGACGGTGGTCAACAACGTCGAGACCTTCGCCCACGCGGCGCGCATCCTCGACATCGGCGCCGACCGCTTCCGCGCGGCGGGCACCGGCGGCAGCCCGGGCACGAAGCTCTACTCCGTCTCCGGCGACTGCGACCTGCCCGGGGTCTACGAACTGCCGGCCGGCCTGCCGCTCGCCGACCTGCTCGAACGGGCCGGCGCGGCCGGGGCCGCGGCGGTCCAGGTCGGCGGACCGAGCGGCACCCTTGTCGGCCGCGAGGACTTCGGCCGCCGCCTCGCCTTCGACGACCTGTCGACCGGCGGCGCGGTGATCGCCTTCGGCGCCCGGCGCAACATCCTCGAGATCGTCGAATACTACCTCTCCTTCTTCGTGCACGAGAGCTGCGGCTACTGCACCCCCTGCCGGGTCGGCAACGTGTTCCTCCGGAAGGCCATCGCGAAATTCCGCGCGGGCCTCGCCGACGAGGGCGACATCGCCTACCTCCGCGACCTCTCCGCGACGATCGCCGAGACCAGCCGCTGCGGCCTCGGCATGACCTCGCCCAATCCGGTCCTCTCCAGCCTGCAGCACTTCCCCCTCGTCTATTCGGCGCTTGCAAGGCCCCGCCGGGACGGCCTGAAGGCGACCTTCTCGATCCAGGCGGCCATCGAGGGCGCGCGCCGGATCGCCGGGCGCAGGTCCTACATCTTCGACAGGGATTTCAGCGAATGACCGACGCCGCCTTCGTGTTCCGCATCGACGGCGTCGAGGTCGACGCGCGGCCCGGCCAGACGATCATGGAGGCCGCGGATGCCGCCGGCATCTACATCCCGCGGCTCTGCGACCACGAGGGCCTGCGCCACCAGGGCGGCTGCCGGGTCTGCACCGTCAGGACCGGCGGCCGCAGCGTGGCGGCCTGCACCCAGCCGGCCGAGCCGGGGCTCGAGGTCGAGAACGACACCGAGGCGCGCAACAAGGTGCGCCGCGACCTCGTCGAGATGCTGTTCCACGAAGGCAACCACCTCTGCCCGATCTGCGAGAAGAGCGGCAACTGCGAGCTTCAGGCCATGGCCTACCGGCTGGACATGACCGCACCCACGCGCTTCCCCTGGCTCGAGCCCTGCCGCCCGCTCGATGCCTCGCACCCCGACATCGCGCTCGACACCAACCGCTGCATCTCCTGCGGGCGCTGCATCCGCGCCTCCCAGGACGTCGACGGCAAGGGCGTGTTCGGCTATGTCGGGCGCGGCATCCACCGCCGCGTCGCCGTCAACGGCGCCAACCTTGCCGCGACCGACGCCGCCATCACCGACCACGCCATGTCCCCCGAGGTCTGCCCCGTCGGCTGCATCATCCGCAAGCGCGAGGGCTTCGCCGTGCCGATCGGGTCGCGGCGCTTCGACCACGGGCTGATCGGCAGCGAGATCGAGGGCAAGAAGCGATGAACGAAGCGCGCAGGGCCCGCGTCGCCACCGTCTCGCTCGCCGGCTGCTTCGGCTGCCACATGGCGATCCTCGACATCGACGAACGGCTGATCGCGCTGATGGAGCGGGTCGAGTTCGACCGCTCGCCCCTGACCGACATCAAGACCTTCACGCGGCGCTGCGACATCGGCATCATCGAGGGCGGCTGCTGCAACGAGGAGAATGTCGAGGTCCTGATCGAGTTCCGCAGGAACTGCGACATCCTCGTCGCCCTCGGCCAGTGCGCCATCATGGGCGGGCTGCCGGCGATGCGCAACGCGATCATGCATTCGGCGGCGCCGCTGCGCGACTGCCTCGAGGAGGCCTACCTCACCGGCCCCTACCTGCGCAACATGACGCGCCACATCCCCAACGACCCGGTCCTGCCGCTGCTGCTCGACCGCGTCTATCCCTGTTCCGAGATCGTCGACATCGACGTCCAGATCCCCGGCTGCGCGCCCTCGGGCGACATCATCTTCTCAACCCTCACGGCCCTTCTCGACGGCACCTTCAGCGGGTTCCGGCGCGAGGCGCTGCGCTTCGACTGACGGAAGGACGGCATGGCGGACCCCCGGCTGATCGAGATCTCGCCCGTCACCCGCGTCGAGGGCCACGGCAAGGTGACGATCCATCTCGACGCCCGCGGCGAGGTCGAGGAGGCGCGCCTGCACATCGTCGAGTTCCGCGGCTTCGAACGCTTCATCCGCGGCCGGCTGCTGTGGGAGGTGCCCGTCATCGTCCAGAGGCTCTGCGGCATCTGCCCGGTCAGCCACCACCTCGCCGCCGCCAAGGCGATGGACCGGATCGTCGGCGTCGACATCCTGCCCCCCACCGCCGAGAAGATGCGCCGCCTCATGCATTACGGCCAGGTGATGCAGAGCCATGTGCTGCACTTCTTCCACCTCTGCGCCCCCGACCTGCTCTTCGGCTTCGACGCCCCGGCCGGACGGCGCAACATCTTCGAGGTCATCCGCGAAAGGCCCGAGATGGGCCTCCGCGCCGTCATGATGCGCAAGTTCGGGCAGGAGATCATCGAGGCCACGGCCGGCAAGAAGATCCACGGCACCGGCGCCATCCCCGGCGGCATCAACCGCAACCTCGACATCGCCACGCGCGACCGGCTGCTCGTGCAGGTCGACCGGATGCTCGACTGGGCCGCGGACGCACTCGCCCTGGCCCGCGCCTATGTCGAGGACAATGCCGCCCATGTCCTGCGCTTCGGCAGCTTCCCGTCCAACCACCTCGCGCTGGTGCGCCAGGGCGACGGGGCGCTCGACCTCTACGACGGCCGCCTGCGCGTGATCGACGCCGGCGGGGCGCCGATCCTCGACATGCTCGCGGTCGAGGACTACCACAAGGTCCTGGTCGAGGACGTGCGCAGCTGGTCCTACATGAAGTTTCCCTTCCTGCGCGACCTCGGGCCCGAGTCGGGCTGGTATCGCGTCGGGCCGCTGTCCCGGATGAACTGCGCCAGCCGCATCGACACCCCGCTTGCCGGCGCCGCCCATGCCGCCCTGCGCGCTGCCTCCGGGGGTGGCCTCGGCCAGAGCCCGCTCACCAGCCACTGGGCGCGCATGATCGAGGTCGTCCATTGCGTCGAGCGGATCCGCGAGCTCCTGCACGACCCCGATCTCCAGGGCACGGACCTCGTGGCCAGGGGCGACCGCCGGCCCGAGGGGATCGGCGTGATCGAGGCGCCGCGCGGCAACCTCATCCACCACTACCGGGTGGACGAGAACGACCAGGTCACCTTCTGCAACCTCATCGTCTCGACGACCCACAACAACGAGGCGATGAACCGTTCCGTGCGCGATGTCGCGACGACCCACCTCTCCGGCCGCCCGACGATCACCGAGGGCATGCTGAACCATGTCGAGGTGGCGATCCGCGCCTACGACCCCTGCCTGTCCTGCGCCACCCACGCGCTCGGGCAGATGCCGCTGCGCATCGAGGTCCGGGACAGCCAGTCGCGGCTCCTCGCCAGCGCCGAGAAGGGGCCGTGACCGGCGCCCCGCCGCCCGCCGGAACCCTCGTCATCGGCTACGGCAATCCCGGCCGCGGCGACGACGGGCTCGGCCCCGCCCTGGCCGGGGGCATCGCCGCGCTCGGGTTGCCCGGGGTCGCGGTCGAGATCGACTACCAGCTCACCGTCGAACATGCCGCGCTCCTCGTCCCCTTCGGCCGCGTCCTCTTCGCCGACGCGATGACCGGACTTGAGGTTCCCTTCCGCCTCATGCCCGTGGCCGCGGATGACGGGGCCGGGCTGGACAGCCACCGCCTGACGCCGGGCGCCGTGCTCGCCCTCGCGGGGCTCCTGTTCGGCCGCCGGCCCGAGGCCTGGATCCTCGCCATCGCGGGGACCGCCTTCGACAGGCTGGACGAGGGGCTCAGCCCCGCCGCCCGGCGCAACCTCGCGGCCGCGCTGGACTTCGCCGTCCCCTGGCTCGCCGGGGCCACAGCCCCGCCCGATGCCGGCCCGCGGCGGCCGGAACAGGGCGTCTTTTCCGAAAATTCGCATCAAAACAGTCTGTTTCCGGAGCGCTGACGATCCTCGCGCCGGCCCGGCCGGACGGGGCCTTCCCCTCCGGGTCCTTAATGGTCTTCCGCCGATCGAGAACAGTTCCTTGTTGAACGGTCCGAAAACTAACTTTTGGACAAGTCCTTTCGGGCAGTTTGTTTCCGGCTCAAAAAAATCGTTAAGAATTCGGGCTTTTCGCCGTTTTCGGGCGAAAATGGCCCTGGGGCGACTGTGGCGGAATTGTGGCAAGGGCCGACTTAAAGCTGCCGCAATCGGAATGCCTATCGGGTTCATCGCAACCGGAATGCTGGTGGTTCCGGGGGCGAGGGTAACGAGTTGTGTTGGTGTAGAAGGTGATGGAGTTGCCGGCACAGGCCGGTGGTGTTCGGTGTGGGTGAAGGCATGCCGGGGCAGTTTGCAGCTGGGCCCCGGCATGTCGCCCCGCGCACGGACCGCTCCGTGGAACGGGTGGTGCGAATGAATCTCGAGCAGTTGCTTTCGCTCGGCGCGGCGATCAGCCGCGAACTCCAGGCCGGCGCCGCGGCGCCCGCCACGGTGGCGCCGGCGGCGCCCGCGGCCGCGCCGATGCGGCGCCCGGCCGATCGCGACGGCGCCGAACCCTGGACCTTCGCGGGCTTCTCCGGCGATGCCCGCGTCATGACCTCCTTCGGCGAGCTGCCGATCAAGGCGCTGCGGCTGCGCGACCCGCTGCGCACGCCCGACGGCAGCTATGTGACCGTCCAGTGGATCGACCGGCTCAACCTCGACGAGGGCTTCCTGCACGGCAGGCCCGATGCCCATCCGGTCTGCATCGCCGCCGGGGCGCTGGGCCAGGAGCGGCCGAAGAACGAGCTCGTGGTCTCGCCGCATCAGGTGGTCGCCACCAACGACCTGCAGTTCCGCCAGGAGTTCCGCTCCGCCCGCGACCTGACGGGCCGCCCCGGGATCATGCGGCGGCCCGGGACCGTCGTGACCTACTACCTCTTCCACTGCGGCAAGCCCGCGACCGTCATGGTCGAGGGCGTCTGGGTCCGCGTCGAACCCTGATCCCCCTTTATCGGCATCGCGCCTTGCGCTAGCTCTGCCGCCACGCGGCGGCAGGGTGCAACCGGGATGGAACGTCTGATCGAGCGGGGTCTCTTCGCCAGCCGCTGGCTGCTTGCGCCGATGTATGTCGGCCTCGTCATCGCGCTCGCCGTGCTGCTCGTCGTCTTCGCGCGCGAATCCCTCGGCTTCATCCTGCGGGCCTCGTCGCTGTCGATCGAGGACACGATCCTCGGCATCCTCAGCCTCGTCGATCTCGTCCTGCTCGCGAACCTCGTCCTGATCGTCATCTTCTCGGGCTACGAGAACTTCGTCTCGAAGTTCGACATCGACGCCGGCGATGACCGGCCCGAATGGCAGGGAACGGTCGATTTCGCCACGCTGAAGCTCAAGCTCGTGGCCTCGATCGTCGCCATATCGGGGATCCACCTGCTCAAGGTCTTCATGGATGTCGAGAAATATTCGCCCACGCAGATCAACTACTTCATCGTGATCCACGTGGTCTTCGTCGTCTCGGGCGTGCTGCTGGCGCTGATGGACCTGCTGGCCACGTCCACCAAGGCGGCCAAGGGCAAGTCGTGATCAGCCCGCCGGCTCCGGCCGGCCCCTGAACCCGGTCGCGACGACGAACTTCTCGCTCGAATCGGCGCGGCTCGCCGGCGGCTTGACGTTGGCCACCTTCGCGAAGGCCCGTTTCAGCACGACCTGAAGGCTGTCCTCGGCGCCGCCGGCCAGCACCTTGGCCACGAAGGTCCCGCCCGGTTCCAGAACGTCCATCGCAAGGTCCGCCGCCGCCTCGCAGAGGGCCACGATGCGCAGGTGGTCGGTCTGCCGGTGGCCCGAGGCCGCGGGCGCCATGTCCGACATCACCACATCGGCCGGCCCGCCCAGCCAGGCCCGCACCTGCGCCTCCGCGCCCGGCTCGAGGAAGTCCAGCCGGTGGATCTCGGCGCCCGGCACCGGCGCCACCTCCTGCAGGTCGATCCCGATCACCCGGCCCTGCCGGCGGCCCTTGCGCTCGCCCAGGGCGTTCACCCGCGCGACCGCCACCTGGCACCAGCCGCCGGGCGCGCAGCCCAGGTCCAGGACCCGCGCCCCCGGCACCAGAAAGCCGAAGCGGTCGTCCAGCTCGGCGATCTTGAAGGCGGCGCGGCTGCGATAGCCCTCGCGGCGGGCGCGCGCGACATAGGGGTCGTTGAGCTGCCGCTCCAGCCAGAGGGTCGAGGACAGGGACCGCTTGCGCGCCGTCCGCACGCGCACCTTCAGGTCGCGCCCGCCCCGTCGCGATGCCTTGACCGGTGGCTTGCCCATGGCCGTCAGAGCGCTCCCTCGTCCAGCACGCCGTCCGCCGACATCTGCGCATAGAGCAGCCCCTCGCGCAGGCCGCGGTCGGCCACCGAAAGCCGGTCCGTCGGCCAGACCCGCATCAGCGCCTGCAGGATCGCCGCGCCCGACATGATCAGCGTGTGGCGGTCCCGCCCGATCCGCGGATCGCGCCTGCGCCCCTCGGGCCCGAGGCTCAGGTAGTCGCGGATCACCCGGTCGATCTGCGCCGAGGTCATCTGCAACCCGTCCACCTTCGTGCGGTCATAGCGGCGCAGCCCCAGATGGCTCGCCGCCACCGTCGTCACCGTGCCCGAGGTGCCGATGATCTGGAACCCCTCGCGCGGGGTGTCGGCATTGTAGGGCGAGAAGGCGGCAAGCTTCTCCTCGAAGTACCAGCTCATCAGCGCGAAACGTGCCGCGTCGTCCTCGACGTCCTGGAACTGGTCCTTCAGCGTCGCAACACCCAGCGGCACGCTGATCCAGTCCACCACCTTGGCCGCCGGGAACGGGCCCTCGGGCGGGCGAAAGCCGGCATGCAGGCGCATGATCGACCGCGGCCGGTCGTGGCGGGGCACCTTCGACAGGTCGATCCAGACAAGCTCGGTCGATCCGCCGCCGATGTCCACGACCAGAAGCTGCTCGGTCCGCGTCGAGACCAGCGGCGCGCAGGAGATGACGGCAAGCCGCGCCTCCTCCTCGGGTTCGATGATCTCCAGCGGCAGGCCCGTCTCGCGGCGCACCTGCCGGATGAACTCGCCGGCATTGCGGGCGCGGCGGCAGGCCTCGGTGGCGACAAGGCGCATCCGCCTGACCTCGAGGTCCTCGATCTTGCGGCGGCAGATCTGCAGGGCCTGGATCGTGCGGCCCATCGAGGCCCGGCTCAGCCGGCCCGAGGCCTCCAGCCCCTGGCCGAGCTGCACCGATTTCGAGAAGCTGTCCACGACATGGAACTGGCTGCCCCGCGGCTGGGCAATCAGCATCCGGCACGAATTCGTGCCGAGATCCAGCGCGGCATAAAGCTGCGCCGGGTCGGGCTTGGGGTCGGCTGGCGGCTCAACCGGCGTCGGGAACGCGCCCGCGACCCCGGGACGCCTGGGCGCCATCGTCACGCCCTCCGATCTGAAGTTGCCCCGAAGCTAGCCGAGGGCGAGGTCCGCTTCAAGGGCGCCCGGCCCGTCCCCCCGCCCCCCCGGCCCGCCGGGGCCGTGCCGGGCCTCATCCTGCCTTGTGGCCGGTCCCGGCGCGCTCCAGCGCGTCAAGCTCGTGCAGCAGGAAGTAGCTGATGACCGACCGTATCATCACCAGAAGCGCCAGGAACAGCAGGTTCCACAGGGTCAGGCTCAGCGTCGTGTGGATGATGTCGGCCACGATCAGCAGTTCCAGTCCGGCCAGGATGTAGCGGCCAAGCTCGACCCGCGCCGCGTCGATCCGCGCGCCCCGTCCCTCGCCGGCCAGTTCCGCCGCCCCGAAGCGCAGGGCAAAGCGCGCCACACCGATCAGCATGACCGCCAGCGACAGCACGCTCACCACCGCCGCGATCACGTCGAAGGCAGAGACGAGGCCGGGAAAGGCCTCGTGCAGCAGGCTGTCGAAGGCAGGGATGAGCGGTGCGTCGGCCATGATGGCGCTAGACTGCCGCACCGGCCCTCCGGCCGTCAATGCACCCCGCCTCCTCGCGGATGATCCGCGCGATCAGGGCGGCATCCCCGGGGGTGAAGGTCAGCGGCAGGCGCATGTCGATCAGCCCCGCCAGGATCCGGTCGGTCGCCGGCAGGTCCTGCGGCGCGACATAGCGCCAGTGGACGTGACGCGAGGTGAAGGCGGCCGGTTCGGCGGCGCCGAACCATTTCAGCTCCACCCCCCGCGCCGCCGTCGCCGCGATGAACCCCGCGATCGCCGCCGGCGGCAGGTCGGGCAGGCGGAACTGGAAGGACGAGCCCACGAAGGTCTCCGCCTGCGGGCGCGCGATCAGGCGGATCCCCGGCGCATCCCTCAGGCCCGACTCCACGGTCCGGTACAACGCGTTCCACCGCTCGCGCCGTGCCGCCAGGTCGCGCAGCTGGGGCCGCAGGATCGCCGCCCGCAGGTTGTCCATCCGGCCCGAGACATTGGGCATGTCGAACTTGTATCTTTCGAACATTTCTGCCGGCGGACCTGCCAGATGGCGACCGTATAGCATGTAGGAACCCGACAAGAGGATCGCCCGCGCCATGAAATCCGGGTCATCCGAGACGATCAGCCCGCCCTCGCCCGAATTCATGTGCTTGTAGGTCTGCGTCGAATAGCAGCCCGCCAGTCCCCAGCGCCCCGAGGGAACGCCGTTCCAGGCCGCGCCCATCGTGTGGGCGCAGTCCTCGATCACCTGCACCCCTGCGTCGGCCGCCGTGGCCGCCAGCCTTTCCATGTCGCACAGATGGCCGCGCATGTGGCTCAGCAGCAAGAGCCGCGCCCCGCTGGCCGCGGCCTTGCGGGCGAAATCGTCGATGTCGAGGACCAGATCCTCGGTCACCTCGACGAAGACGGGCCGCCCCCCGGCCGCGACGATCGCTCCCGGCACCGGCGCCAGCGTGAAGGCGTTGGTCAGCACCGGCTCGCCCGGGCCGATCCCGGCCGCCCGCAGCGCACAGCCCAGCGCATAGCCCCCCGAGGCCACCGCCAGGCAGTGGCGCGCCCCGACGAAGGCGGCGAATTCCTCTTCCAGAAGCGCCGTCTCGCCCGCCTCCCCGCCGGCCAGGTTGTAGCGGTGCAGCCGCCCGTGGCGCATCACCTCCACCGCGGCCGCGATCCCCTCCTCGGGAATCGGCTCCTGCTGGGTGAAGCTCTTGGCGAAGCGCTCGCTCACCCGGGCGCGGCCTCCCGCCGGTGGCCGCCGACCAGCACCGCATAGAGGACCAGCGACAGCAGGACGAAACCGCCGGCCACGAAGAAGGCCATGTCCGGCGTCCGGACCGGCGCGTCGGGGCGCATGAAGTAGCCGAAGATCTGCGCGTAGAAGACGGTGCCGAACAGCATCGCCACGTTGGTGGCCGAAGACAGCCCCCCCTGCAGCTCGCCCTGCGCGTCCTCCGGCACCTCCTTCGACATCAGCGCCGTCAGCACCGGATGGACGAAGCCTTCCGGTCCGTGGACGAGCAGCAGGACGAGGACGGCGCCGAGGCTGCCCACCAGCCCGTAGCCCAGGACCGCGACGAGCGATGTGAAAAGCCCGATCAGCACCAGCCGGTGTTCGCCGAAATAGGCCGTGGCCGGGCCGGTCAGGAAGCCCTGGAAGATCGCTGTGACGATCCCGAAGGCAGCCAGCGTCAGGCTGATCACCGCCTCCGACCAGCCGAAGTTCGCGATCCCCCAGAAGGCCCAGACCGCCGGATAGACCGAGGTCGCGAAGAAGAAGACGAACAGCACGAAGCACATGGGCAGCACCGTCGGATAGGTGCGGAACACCGCGAAGGTGCCGAAGGGATTGGCCCGCCGCCATTCGAAGGGCCGGCGGCTGGCCTCGCGCAGGGTCTCGGGCAGCACGAACCAGCCGTAGACGAAGTTGAGAAACGAGATGCCCGCCGCCGCGTAGAAGGGCACGCGCGGGCCGAACTCGCCCAGCAGGCCGCCGATCGCCGGGCCCAGCACGAATCCCAGGCCGAAGGCCGCCCCCATCAGCCCGTAGGCGCGCGCGCGCCCCTCGGGCGGGGTGACGTCGGCGATGTAGGCATTGGCGATGACATAGGAGGACCCGCAGATCCCCGCCACCGCGCGCCCGACGAACAGCCACAGAAGCGAGGGCGCAAGCGCCGAGAACATGTAGTCCACGAACAGCCCGAACACCGCCAGCAGCAGCAGGGGCCGCCGGCCGAAGCGGTCCGACAGGTTGCCCACGAGCGGCGAGAAGGCGAACTGCCCGATCGAGAAGACGGCGAACATCCAGCCGCCGACGATCGAGGCCTCGGCCAGCGACAGGTGCCCGACCTCCTCGATCAGGCGCGGCAGGACCGGCATGATCAGGCCGAAGCCCACCATGTCCAGGAACACGGTGATCAGGACGAAGGTCACCGCAAGGCGGGACGGGGGGCTGGCGGTCATGGCGGAGAATCCACAGCGGGCCGGCAGCCTAGGCCGCGGCGGGCACGGCGTCAAACCGGCGGCAGAAGGCGCCCGGCCAGGTCCGGCAGGTCGGCGAAACGGTGAAGCAGCGCATCCGGCAGAAGCCGCCCCACGCCCGCCCCCTGCGGCCCGAAGGTGACAAGCACCGCGGGCACGCCCGCGGCCAGCGCCGTCGCCCGGTCGGTCTCGGTGTCGCCCACCAGGAAGGACCGCCCGACCGTGCCCCCCGCCCGCTCGACCGCGGCGCGGTAGGGCCGGGGATCCGGCTTGCGGACCGGCAGCGTATCCGCCCCGACGACCGCCCCGAACAGCCCGCCCACGCCCAGCCGCGCGAGAAGGAGCGTGGCCAGCCGCTCGGGCTTGTTGGTGCAGACCGCCATCGCGAAGCCCAGCCCGCGCAGCCCGGCCAGCGCCTCGGCCGCCCCCGCATGAAGCTGTGTCTCGCGGTCGATCGCCGCCTCGTACTCGGCCAGGAAGGGCGGATACCAGCGCTCGATGTCGGCCTCGTCCCAGGCCCGCCCGCTCCGCCCGAATCCCAGCCGCAGGAGGGCCCGCCCGCCGCGGCCCGCCGTCACCGCGTCCGCCGCGGGGTCGAGCGGCTCCCCCGCCCCCATCGCCCGGAAGCATGCATTGGCCGCGGCCACCAGGTCGGCCGCCGTGTCCGCCAGCGTGCCGTCAAGGTCGAAGACCACCGTTCGCGTCCCGCCCGGTCCCGCCATCTGCCCCAATTTCCGCCGATCCTCCCGATTGTAACCTGGCGAAAGGTCTTTTGATCCGCCCCGCTCTTGCGACGCCCTCGCCCTTCGGTAGAACCTGCGCCGCGCCAGGGAAAGGGCCGACGATGGGTATCGCGCTGATCTTGCTTGCCGCCGGCCAGGGCACGCGGATGAACTCGGACCTGCCCAAGGTCCTGCACCGGGTCGCCGGGGCGCCGCTCATCGTCCATGCGCTGGCCGCCGGCGCCAGCCTCGCGCCCGAGCGCAGGATCGTCGTCGCCGGCACCGGCGCCGCGGAAGTGGCCGCCGCCGCCCGCGCCTTCGACGAGGGCGTCGAGGTGGTCATCCAGGACCGCCAGCTCGGCACCGGCCATGCCGTGGCGCAGGCCCTGCCCGCCCTTGCCGGCTTCCGCGGCAGGGTCGTCGTCCTCTACGGCGACACGCCCTTCATCCGCCCCGAGACGCTGGCCGCCCTGGTGGCGCACAAGGCCGACGTCACCGTCCTGGGCTTCCGCCCCCGCGATCCCGGACGTTACGGGCGGCTGGTCACGCGGGGCGCCGCCCTCGAGCGGATCGTCGAATGGAAGGACGCGACCGAGGAGGAACGCGCGATCGACCTGTGCAATTCGGGCGTCCTTGCCTGCGACGCGGACCTGCTGGCCGATCTCGTGTCCGGCCTGACCAACGACAACGCCGCTCTCGAATACTACCTGACCGACATCGTCGCGGCCGCCCGCGCCCGCGGCCTTGCCGCCGGGGTCGTGACCTGCCCCGAGGACGAGACGCTCGGCGTCAACTCGCGCGCCGAGCTCGCCCGCGCCGAGGCCGCCTTCCAGGCCCGCGCCCGCGCCGCCCTGCTCGACGACGGGGTCACGCTGGTGGCCCCCGAGACGGTCTTCCTCGCCTTCGACACGGTGATCGGCCGCGACAGCACGATCGGCCCCCATGTCGTCTTCGGCCCCGGCGTCACGGTGGAATCCGGCGCCGAGATCCTCGCCTTCTCGCATCTCGAGGGCTGCCATGTCGGCGCGGGGGCCCGCGTCGGCCCCTTCGCGCGGCTGCGCCCGGGCACCGAACTCGGCGAGGGCGCCCATGTCGGCAACTTCGTCGAGGTCAAGAACGCCGTCCTCGGCGACGGGGTGAAGGCCAACCACCTCACCTATCTCGGCGACGCCGAGGTGGGCGCGGGCACCAACATCGGTGCGGGCACCATCACCTGCAACTACGACGGCGTCATGAAGCACCGCACGGTGATCGGCCGCGCGGCCTTCATCGGCTCCGACACGATGCTCGTCGCCCCTGTCCGCATCGGCGACCGCGCGATGACGGCATCCGGCGCGGTCATCACCGGCGACGTGCCCGACGGCGCGCTGGCGATCGCCCGGGCCGCGCAGGTGAACCGGCCGGGGCTGGCGGTCAGGCTGATGGACCGGCTCCGCGAGCAGAAGGCGCGCCGGGTGAAGGATGCGGCCGGCCAGGACACGGCCGGACAGGTGGGTTTGCGGAAGGACGAGGCGTAGATGTGCGGAATCGTTGGCGTTCTTGGCAATCACGAAGCCGCGCCCATCCTCGTCGAGGCGCTCAAGCGGCTGGAATACCGCGGCTATGATTCCGCCGGCATCGCCACCGTGAACCAGGGCCGCCTCGACCGCCGCCGCGCGGTGGGCAAGCTCGTCAACCTCTCCGACCTCCTCGTCCACGACCCGCTCGCCGGCAAGGCCGGCATCGGCCACACGCGCTGGGCCACGCATGGTGCGGCGACGACCGCCAATGCCCATCCGCACCGTTCCGGCCCGGTCGCCGTCGTCCACAACGGCATCATCGAGAACTTCCGCGAACTGCGCGCCGAACTGGCGGCAAGGGGGTTCACCCCGGAATCCGAGACGGATACCGAGACGGTGGTCCTGCTCGCGCGCGCCCACATGGAGGCGGGCCTGCCCCCGCGCGAGGCCGCCCGGGCCACGCTCGCGCGGCTCGAGGGGGCCTTCGCGCTGCTCTTCCTCTTCGAGGGCGAGGACGACCTCATGGTCGCCGCGCGCCGGGGCTCGCCGCTCGCCATCGGCCACGGCGACGGCGAGATGTTCGTCGGCTCCGACGCCATCGCGCTCGCGCCGCTCACCGACCGGATCACCTATCTCGAAGAGGGCGACCACGCCTTCGTCACCCGCGCAGGGGCCGAGATCTTCGACCGCGACGGCCGCCCTGCCAGCCGCGAGACGACGCGCATCCAGATCGACCAGACGCGGATCGAGAAGGCGGGCTACCGGCACTTCATGGCCAAGGAGATCGCCGAACAGCCCGTGGTGATCGCCGACGCGCTGCGCCACTATGTCCGCGACGGCCGCATCGCCCTGCCCGAGGGGCTCGACTTCGCCGGCCTCGACCGGCTCACCCTCGTCGCCTGCGGCACCGCTTCCTATGCCTGCATGGTGGCCAAGTACTGGTTCGAGACGCTGGCCGCCCTGAACTGCGAGGTCGACATCGCCTCCGAGTTCCGCTACCGCGAGCCGCCCCTGCCGGCGAAGTCCTTCGCCATCTTCGTCAGCCAGTCGGGCGAGACGGCCGACACGCTCGCGGCGCTGCGCTTCGCCCGCGGCCGCGTCGCGCGCATCGTCAGCGTCATCAACGTCACCACCTCCACGATCGCCCGCGAAAGCGACATCGCGCTGCCGATCCTCGCCGGGGTCGAGGTCGGGGTCGCCTCGACCAAGGCCTTCACCTGCCAGCTCGCCGTCCTCGCGCTCCTCGCGCTCAAGGCCGGGGCGGACCGCGGGCGCATCGATCCGGCCACCCTCGCCGCCCATCTCGCCGACCTCGCCGCCCTGCCCGGCCTGATGAACCAGGCCCTCTCGCGCGAGGCCGGGATCGCCGGGCGTGCCGCCGAACTGGCCGAGGCGCAGGACGTCCTCTTCCTCGGCCGCGGCGCCATGTTCCCCCTCGCGCTCGAGGGCGCGCTCAAGCTCAAGGAGATCAGCTACATCCATGCCGAGGGCTACGCCTCGGGCGAACTCAAGCACGGCCCCATCGCGCTCGTCGACAAGCTCGTCCCCGTGATCGTGCTGGCGCCCCGCGACCACCTCTTCGACAAGACCGTGTCGAACATGCAGGAGGTCATGGCCCGCCACGGCAGGGTGCTGCTCGTCTCCGACGCGCAGGGCGTGCGCGAGGCCGGCGAAGGCACCTGGGCCACGATCACCATGCCGCCCGTCTCGCCCCTCTTCGCGCCGATCCTCTATGCCGTCCCGGCCCAGCTCCTCGCCTATCATGCCGCCGTGGCCAAGGGGACCGATGTGGACCAGCCGCGCAACCTCGCCAAGTCGGTCACGGTGGAATGACGGGCGCGCCTCCCCCCTGCCGCGCCCGCCGCGGCGCCCCCGGCCCCTCCCTTCATCCTGGCCGAAATACTCCGGGGGAGACCGAGGGGGCAGCGCCCCCTCGGCCCGCCCCGCCGGTCGCGCGGTGCCGGGCATGAAGCCGCCCCTCGACCTCGTCGACATCCCGCCCGTCTGGCTGGCGCTCTGCCTCGCCATCGCCTGGTGGCTCGGCCACGGCTGGCCCATGCCGCTGCCCTTCGCGCCGGCGCTCGGCACGATCCTGCTCGGCGCCGGCATCGCCCTCTTCCTCGCCGCGCTCCGCGAATTCGCCCGCGCGCGCACCACCGTCGTGCCGCGGCGCGAGCCTTCCGCGCTCGTCACCACGGGCGTCTTCCGCCTGACGCGGAATCCGATCTACCTCGGCGACGCGCTGATCCTCGCGGGCCTCGCGCTGCTCTGGCAGGCGCCCCTCGCGCTCCTCCTCGTGCCCGCCTTCATGGCCTTCATCGACCGCCGCTTCATCCGTGCCGAGGAGGCGCGCCTGCGGGCCGCCTTCGGCCCGGCCTTCGACGCCTGGGCAGGCCGCACCCGGCGCTGGCTCTGAGGCCGCCGCCGCGGCCCCGCCCGCCGCCCGGCACAATGGCGTTGTGAAACATTCTTGCGCGATGCTATGTGGAACAAGGTCAACGTCGCGCCCCCGCCGGGGCGCTGGGCTCGCCGGAGGGGACAGCGGTGAAGATCGGAACGCCGAAGGAGACGGCCGAGGGCGAAGCGCGCGTCGCGATGACGCCCGACAGCGCCATCCAGATCCGGAAACTCGGCCACGAATGCCTGATCGAGACGGGCGCGGGCCTGGCCGCGGGCTTCGACGATGCCGCCTACGAGGCCGCCGGCGTCCGCGTCCTGCGCACCGCCGCCGCGCTCTGGAAGGAGGCCGACGTCGTCGCCAAGGTGCGCCCGCCCACCGAGGCCGAGGCCAAGCGCCTGCGCGAGGGCCAGACGCTCATCTCCTTCTTCTGGCCGGCCCAGAACGAGGCCCTGCTCGAGACCTGCCGGCGCATGGGGGCGACCACCATCGCCATGGACATGGTCCCCCGGATCAGCCGGGCGCAGAAGATGGACGCGCTCTCCTCGATGGCCAACATCGCCGGCTACCGCGCGGTGATCGAGGCGGCGGGCAATTTCGGCCGCTTCCTCACCGGCCAGGTGACCGCGGCGGGCAAGGTGCCGCCGGCGCAGGTCCTCGTCGTCGGCGCCGGGGTCGCGGGCCTTGCCGCGATCGGCACCGCCGTCTCGCTCGGTGCCGTCGTCCACGCCTTCGACGTCCGCCCCGAGGTCGCCGAGCAGATCGAATCGATGGGCGCCTCCTTCGTCTTCCTGGAATTCGAGCCGACGCAGGACGGCGCGGCCACCGGCGGCTACGCCGCCCCCTCCAGCCCCGAGTTCCGCGAGAAGCAGCTGGCCAGGTTCCGCGAGCTCGCCCCCGGCATGGACATCGTCATCACCACCGCGCTGATCCCCGGCCGCCCGGCGCCCAAGCTTTGGACCGAGGACATGGTGGCGATGATGAAGCCGGGCTCGGTCATCGTCGACCTCGCCGCCGAACGCGGCGGCAACTGCGACCTCACCGTGCCCGACCAGAAGATCGTCACCGCCGGCGGCGTCACCATCATCGGCTACACCGACTTCCCCAGCCGCATGGCGACCCAGGCCTCCGCGCTCTATGCCACCAACATCCGCCACTTCCTCGCCGACCTGACGCCGAAGAAGGACGGCACCATCGTCCACGACATGGAGGACGACGTGATCCGCGGCGCCACCGTCACCCATGCCGGCGCCGTCACCTTCCCGCCGCCGCCGCCGAAGGTCCAGGCGATCGCAGCGGCGAAGCCCAGGCCAAAGGCCGAGGCCGCCCCGCCCCCCGATCCGGTCGCCGTCGAACGGGCCAGGGGCCGCCGCCAGATCGCCATGATCGTCGTCGGCGCGGTGCTGCTCGGGCTTCTCGGCCTCTACGCGCCGGGCGAGTTCATGCAGCACATGATCGTCTTCTCGCTCGCCGTCTTCGTCGGCTTCCAGGTCATCTGGAACGTCAGCCACTCGCTGCATACGCCGCTCATGGCGATCACCAACGCCATCTCCTCGATCGTCGTCGTCGGGGCGATCCTGCAGACCGGCTCGCTCAGCTGGTTCGTCACACTGCTCGCCGCGCTCTGCGTGGTGATGACCGGGATCAACATCTTCGGCGGCTTCGCGGTCACGCGCCGCATGCTCATGATGTTCAAGCGGAGCTGAGGCCATGGAATTCTCGCAGGGCTTCACCGCCGCCGCCTACGTCATCGCCTCGATCCTGTTCATCCTCGCCCTCGGCGGCCTGTCCAACCAGGAAAGCGCCAAGCGGTCGGTCTGGTACGGGGTGGCCGGCATGGCCATCGCCATCCTCGCCACGCTCTACGGGCCGGGTTCGGTCAACGCGCTCCTCTTCCTGCCGCTCCTCGCCGTGGGTGGCGTCTTCGGCCTCTATGTCGCCAGCCGCGTCCAGATGACCGAGATGCCGCAGCTCGTCGCGGCCATGCACTCGCTCGTCGGCCTCGTCGCCGTCTTCATCGCGATCGGCACCCATATCGAGGCACTGCCCCACTATACCGGGGCCCAGCTCGCCATCCACAAGGTCGAGATCATGCTGGGCGCCTTCATCGGCGCGGTCACCTTCACCGGCTCGATCGTCGCCTTCGGCAAGCTCGCCGGCCGCATCGACGGCAAGGCGCTCCTCCTGCCCAGCCGCCACATGATCAACCTCGCGATGCTGGTCGCCTCGGGCGTTCTGCTCGTCGTCTACGTCATCACCGGGCAGCTCTGGCTCGTGCTCCTCGTGACGGTCATCGCCTTCGCGCTCGGCGCCCATCTCGTCATGGCGATCGGCGGGGCCGACATGCCGGTCGTGGTGTCGATGCTGAACAGCTATTCGGGCTGGGCGGCGGCGGCCACGGGCTTCATGCTCGGCAACGACCTTCTCATCGTCGTCGGCGCGCTGGTCGGGGCCTCGGGCGCCATCCTCAGCTACATCATGTGCAGGGCGATGAACCGCTCCTTCATCAGCGTCATCCTCGGCGGGTTCGGCAACACGACCGGCCCGGCGATGGAGATCGCGGGCGAGCAGGTCGCCATCGATGCCGAGGGCGTTGCCGCCGCGCTGAACGATGCCGAATCCGTCATCATCGTGCCGGGCTACGGCATGGCGGTGGCCCAGGCGCAGCAGGCCGTCAGCGAGCTGACGCGCAAGCTGCGCGCCAGGGGCAAGACCGTCCGCTTCGCCATCCACCCGGTCGCGGGGCGCCTGCCCGGCCACATGAACGTTCTCCTGGCCGAGGCCAAGGTGCCCTACGACATCGTGCTCGAGATGGACGAGATCAACGCCGACTTCCCCTCGACGGATGTCGTCATCGTCATCGGGTCGAACGACATCGTGAACCCCGCCGCGCAGGAGGACCCGAACAGCCCCATCGCCGGGATGCCCGTGCTCGAGGTCTGGAAGGCCAAGCAGGTCATCGTCTCCAAGCGCGGCCAGGGCACGGGCTATTCCGGCATCGAGAATCCGCTCTTCTACAAGGAGAACACGCGCATGTTCTTCGGCGATGCGAAGAAGAGCCTCGACAGTCTCCTGCCGATGATCGGCTGAGGCCGTGGCGGCGCCCGGGGCCGGCGGCGGCGGGCGGCTGCCCGGCGGCATCGTCGCACTCGGCTTCGTCAGCCTCTTCATGGACGTCTCCTCCGAGATGGTCCATGCGCTCCTGCCCGTCTTCGTCACCGTGACGCTCGGCGCCTCGCCGGCGGTCCTCGGCCTGATCGAGGGGCTGGGCGAGGCCACGGCGCAGATCGTCAAGGTGTTCTCGGGCACCTGGTCGGACAGGATGCGCCGGCGCAAGCCGCTCGCCGTGGCGGGCTACCTCCTGGCCGCGCTGACCAAGCCCGTCTTCGCCATCGCCGGCTCGGCCGGCGTCGTGCTGGCGGCGCGGCTTGCCGACCGCCTCGGCAAGGGCATCAGGGGGGCGCCGCGCGACGCGCTCGTCGCCGATCTCGCGCCCGCGGACCGTCAGGGGGCCGCCTTCGGCCTGCGCCAGTCGATGGATACGGTCGGCGCCTTCACGGGTCCGCTCCTCGCCATCCTCGTCATGACCCTGTCGGGGGGCGACATCCGCCTCGTCTTCGCCCTCGCCGTCATTCCCGCCGCCCTGTCGGTGTTCATCCTGTGGCGCTTCGTCAGCGAACCGCCACCGCGTCCCCGGCAGCCCGGACCGTCCGGGGCGCCGGCCCCTGCCGTCCGCCTCGACCGGGCAACGCTTTCGCGCCTCGGGCCGGGCGTCTGGCGGGTCACGGCGCTCGGGGCGATCCTCGCCTTCGCGCGGTTCTCCGAGGCGTTCCTGGTGCTGCGCGCCACCGGGGCCGGCCTTGCGCTGGCCTGGGCGCCTCTCGTGCTCGTCCTGCTCAACCTCGTCTATGCGGCAACGGCCTGGCCCGTGGGGGTGCTCTCCGACCGGATCGGCAAGCGCGGGCTTCTCGCGCTCGGGCTCGCGGCGCTGGTCCTCGCCCAGGCGGCGCTGGCGGGTCTGCCGGGGCTCGGCGGCGCCTTCGCCGGGATCGCCCTCTGGGGGCTCCATCTGGGGCTCACGCAGGGCCTGCTTTCGGCCGAGGTCGCCCGGGCCGCGCCGCTTCCCCTGCGCGGCACGGCCTTCGGCGTCTTCAACCTCGCCTCGGGCGCGATGATGCTGGCGGGCAACCTTGCCGCCGGCCTCGTCTGGGCCGTGCTCGGCGGCACCGCAACCTTCTGGCTCGGCGCGCTGGCCGCGCTGGGCGGGCTTCTGGCCGTCTACGGCCTCGCGGCCCCGCCGCCGCCCGGCCCCGCCCCCCGGTCCGGCCCCCGGACCGGCGCCTGATCCCGCCCGCTCCGTGTTGCCTTCCCGGCCGCGCGCGCTAGGCTCGGACGAAACCGTCAGGCCCATGACCCCGATCGACGACCATCCCCTGCGCTTCGCGCTCGTGAACGAGCTGCACGCGCGCCCCTTCCCGGCGCTCGAGGCGCCGTCGCAATGCGTCTACCTCGCGATCAAGGAGCCGCTCGATGCCGCCAACCGCGACCGCGGGCGGGATGCCGCGCATCTCGCGGCCCTGCTCGACCGGCACGGGGCCGCCCATCCCCCGCCGGGCGCCACCCATCACGCGGCGACGATCGGCAAGCACGACCTGAAATGGGAGAGCCATACCGAGTTCGTGACCTACTCGGCCTTCTCCCGCGGCGTCTCGGCCCGCCCCTTCGATCCCCACGCGGCCGACGTCTTCCCCCCCGAATGGCTGGCCGCCGCGCCGGGCAGGCGCATCGCCGCGATCCTCATCCGCATCGAGGCGCTGCCCGACGACCCCGCCGAGGTCACCGCCCGGCTCGAGGACTGGTTCGTCGGCGAAAGCCTCGCCTGCTCGACCGTCGTCGACGGCACCGCCGTCGTCGCCTGCGACTTCCAGATCGACCCTGCGGGCTACATGCGCATGGCCGTCTTCGTCCGCCCCGGCACCGGCCGGCGCCGCGTCGGCCGCATCGTCCAGCGCCTGTGCGAGATCGAGACCTACCGCGCCATGTCGATGCTGGGCCTGCCGCGCGTGCGCGAGCTCGGCGCAAGGCTCAACGCGCTCGATCCCAAGCTCTCCGCCCTCGTCGCGGCGATGTCGGACGAAAGCCGCGACGCCGAGGCCACGCTCCACGAACTCCTCGCCATCTCGGCCGAGCTCGAGGCCCTCGCCGTCGGTCACGCCTTCCGCTTCGGCGCGACCGGCGCCTACGAGGCCATCGTCAACCAGCGCATCGCCGTCCTGCGCGAGACCCGCTTCGAGGGGCGCCAGACCTTCGGCGAATTCATGATGCGCCGCTACGATCCGGCCATGCGCACCGTCAAGTCGGCCGAGAGGCGGCTCGAGCAGCTTTCCCTGCGGGCCGAACGCGCGGGCGAACTGCTGCGCACGCGGGTCGATGTCGAACGCTCGCGCCAGAACCAGAAGCTTCTGGAAAGCATGGACCGCCGCGCCGATCTCCAGCTCCGCCTCCAGAAGACGGTCGAGGGCTTCTCGGTCGCCGCGATCAGCTACTACGCGGTCAGCCTCGCGGGCTACGTCCTCGCCCCCCTCGCCGAGGCGCGGCACTGGCCGAAGGCCGCGGTGATGGCGGCCCTCGTGCCGGCCGTCGTGCTGGCCGTCTGGCTGACCGTCCGCCGCCTGCGCCGCAGCTACGAATAGCCCCGCTAGCGGCCGCGTATCCGCGGATCCAGCGCGTCGCGCAGCCCGTCGCCGATGTAGTTCACCGACAGCACCGTAAGCGAGATCGCCAGCCCCGGCCAGATCACCCGCTCGGGATAGGACCGGATCTCGGCGATCCCGTCATAGAGAAGCCGCCCCCAGGTCGGGAAGTCCGGCGGAAACCCGAGGCCCAGAAAGGACAGCACGCTCTCGGTGATGATCGCGCCGGCGATGCCAAGCGTCGCCGCCACCAGCACCGGCGACAGGACATTGGGCAGGATGTGGCGCAGGATGATGCGCCGGTTGGGCAGCCCGATCGACCGCGCCGCCAGGACGTATTCGCGTTCCTTCAGCGCCAGCACCTCGCCGCGGACCACGCGCGAGGCCGACATCCACGAGGTCACGCCGATCGCCAGGACGATCAGCAGGAAGGTCCCGAACCGCGGGCCCAGCGTGCGCGCCACCGGGTCGCGGAACAGCATCATCAGGACCAGAAGCAGCGGCAGGAGCGGCAGCGCCAGGAACAGGTCGGTCAACCGCATCAGGATTCCGTCGAGACGGCGGAAGAACCCCGCCATCACGCCGACCGCCGTGCCGATGAAGATCGCCACGAACATCGCGACCAGCCCCACCGCCAGCGACACACGCCCGCCGAACATCATGCGCGCCAGCATGTCGCGGCCAAGCTGGTCTGTGCCCATCGGATGGGCAAGGCTCGGCGGCTTGTTCCGCAGCTTGAACATCTTGGCCGTGTCCGGCTCGATGAAGTTCGGGTCGATCCGCCAGATCAGGGGGCCGACCAGCACGAAGACGATCAGGAAGCCCAGGACGCAGGCCGCGACCATGGCGCCCCTGTGCTTGCGGAACTGGAACCAGACATCGCCCCATGGGCTGCGCGGACGGTCCAGCTTCTCTGGCGCGGGCGATGCGGCCGGCGTGCCCGGTGCGGGTGCGGGGGCGTCAGTCATAGCGGATCCGCGGGTCGAGGATGCCGTAAAGGATATCGGCGATCAGGTTGAACAGCACGATCAGCACCGCGAAGATGAAGGTCACGGTCTGCACCGTCGGCAGGTCGCTGACGTTGATCGCCCCGATCAGCGCCGCCCCGATGCCGTTGATCTTGAAGATCTGCTCGGTGACGATCGCACCCCCGAAGATCGTCGGAACGCCGAGGGCGACGATGGTGACGACCGGAATCAGCGAGTTGCGCAGGACATGGGCCAGGACGACCTTGCCCTCTCCCATGCCCTTGGCCCGCGCCGTGCGCACGTAATCCTGACCAAGGTTCTCCAGCACGGACGAACGCGTGTAGCGGCTGATCTCTGCCGCATTGAACAGCGCCAGGACCGTCACCGGCAGCGCCATCTGCCGGACAAAGGCCTTGAAGCTCGCCCAGTCTGTGACGCTGAGATTGGTGTCGTAGATCGTCGGGAACCAGCCAAGGCGGATCGCGAAGATCAGGATCAGCACGTTGCCGGTGAAGAAGGTCGGTACCGAATAGCCGACCATCGAGAAGAAGGTGCCTCCCTGATCGAACCAGGAATACTGCCGATAGGCCGAATAGATGCCGATGGGCAGCGCGATCAGCACGCCGATCAGATAGGCCGTGCCCACCACCGTCAGCGTCTGGGGCAGGCGTTCGCCGATGATCTGGAACACCGGCACCTTCGACTGCCACGAGATGATGCGCTGGCCGGTGAATTCGTAGGTCTCCGAGTTCAGCAGAAGGCGCATCACCTTCTGCATGGCCGGGGTGATCGCGTCGATCACGCCCCAGCCGGTCAGGTTCTGGATCGCCCAGCCCGTCTCGACCACGAAGAACTGCAGAAGCCAGATGACATAGCGCACCAGCATCGGCTTGTCCGCGCCCATGGCCTCGATCATCTTCTGCCGCACGTCGGGCGGCACCGTCAGCGGGATCTCGGACATCGGGCTGCCGGGGGCCAGATCGACGACCAGAAAGATCACGAAGCTGATCAGCAGCAGCGTCGGCACCGCCGCAAGCAGACGTCTGATGAAGTAGTTGAACATCCCTGTCCCGCCGGCTGGCCCCTGCAGGTGGCACCGCCGCCCCGGCCGTCACGGGCCGGGGCGGCGGCATGTCTTCACGTCATCGCATCACTTCGCGCGCGACCAGTCCTGGATGTTCCACAGCTCGGTGTCCCAGGTGTTCAGGACGACGCCGGCCAGCGAGTTGGAATGCGCCGACAGGCGGCCGCGGTCGACCAGCGGGATCGAGACATGCCCGTTCTTCGTGATCATGTCGTTCAGGTCCTTGACCATCTGGGCACGGGTCGCCGGGTCGGCCGTGCGCGACAGCTCCTGCTGCTTGGCGTCATAGGCCGGGTCGCAGAAGCGGTTGATGTTCTCGCCCTGCCACTGGTTGTCCGGCCCCGGGATCTTCGAGCACAGGTACTGCGCCATGTAGGGCTCGGGGTCGGTGCCGTCGAAGTTGTTGGCGAACATCTCGACATCGGCATAGAACTTCTGGAACGTGTCGGGCGATCCGGCGTCGCCGCCGAAGAACACGCCGGGGTCGATCGACTTCAGCTCGACCTCGACGCCGATCTCGTTCCACCAGCCCTTGATCAGCGCCTGGAAGTCCTGGCGCACCGGGTTGACCGTGGTCTGGTACAGGATCGACAGCTTGCGCCCGTCCTTGTCGCGGATGCCGTCGCCGTCGCTGTCGGTCCAGCCCGCCGCCTCGAGCAGCGCCTTGGCGCCCTCGATGTCCTGCTTCAGGCACTCGGTGTTGTCCGAGGCATAGGCCTCGGGCGCCGGGACCACGTTGCAGGTCGGCCGGCCGGCATTGCCGTAGCCCACGTCCACCAGCGCCTGCCGGTCGATCGCCATCGACAACGCCTTGCGCACGTTGACGTCCGACAGGAACGGATGGGGATGCTTGATCGTGGACCGCTCGCCCTCGGGCAGCGACGGCGAGGGATCGGTCAGGTTGACCTCGATCCTCTCGACCAGGGTGCCGAAGCCGTTGACGAAGACGCCCTTGCCGGCATCGGCCATGGCGGCCTGCTGCTCGGGGTTGATCTGGGTGTTCCAGGCATAGTCGAACTCGCCCGTCTCCATCACCGCCGAGGCCGCGGCCAGCGCGTCGCCGCCGCCCTTCAGCGTCACCTTGGCGAAGGCGGGCTTCGCCGGGTCGCGGTAGTTCGGGTTGGCCGCGTAGGTCACCACGTCATTGACCTTGAAGTCGGTGACGACGAAGGGCCCGGTGCCGATGGGCTTGCTGTTCTGCTCGCTGCAGCCGGCCGCCGCGGCGCCGAGGCAGGGCTCGAACTGCGCCTTCTGCAGGATCGGCGAGGTGGCGCCCGTGAAGGGCTGGTAGGGATAGGGCTTCGGCCCGTTGAAGGTGATCACCACCGTCAGGTCGTCGGGCGTGTCGATCGACTTGATGCCCTCGTACTTGGCGCTCTGGGCGCAGCCGCCCTCGGGATGGGTGCAGTATTCCCAGGTGAACTTGACATCGGCCGAGGTCACCGGCGTGCCGTCCGACCACACGAGGCCGGGCTTCAGCTTCCAGGTGATCGTCGTCAGGTCGGCCGAGATGCCGCCATTGTCCAGCGTCGGGATCTCGGCGGCCAGCCGCGGGAAGAGATCGCCCTTCTCGTCGAACCCGGCCAGCGGCTCAAGCACCAGCGAGCCCGCCTCGATGTCCTTCGTCCCCGACGAGATGTAGGCGTTCAGCCCAGACACCGCCTGGTAGTAGATGATCTTGACCTCGCCGTCGGCCCCGCGCTCGGCCATCGCCGCTGGGGCGAAGGCGAAGCACGCGGCCGCGCCGAGAAGCGCTGATCTCAGTTTCATGTCCTGGTCTCCTTGTTGGGTGCTCTGGCCTCGGTTGCTGCCGCCGTTCCGCCGGCGGTCTCGATCGTCTTGTCGTAGAGGTGGCAGGCGACGCGCCGCCCGGGCTCGACCTCGGCCACGACCGGCTCGATGCGGCGGCAGATGTCCATCACCTTCGGGCAGCGGGTCGAGAAGTTGCAGCCCGGCGGCGGATTGGCCGGCGATGGCACGTCGCCCTTCAGGATGATCCGGCGCCGGCGGCTCTCGACATTGGGGTCGGGCTCGGGCACGGCCGACAGCAGCGCCTCGGTATAGGGATGCAGCGGCCGCTCGTAGAGCCCGTCGCGCGGCCCGATCTCGGCTATCCGGCCCAGATACATCACCGCCACACGGTCGGCGATGTGGCGCACCATGCTCAGGTCGTGGCTGATGAACAGGTAGGTCAGCCCCAGCCGGTCCTGGAGTTCCTCAAGAAGGTTCACCACCTGCGCCTGGATCGAGACATCGAGCGCCGCGATCGGCTCGTCGCAGACGATGAACTTCGGATTCAGCGCCAGCGCCCGCGCGATGCCGATCCGCTGTCGCTGCCCGCCCGAGAACTCGTGGGGGTAGCGGTTGGCGAAGCTGCGGTTCAGCCCGACCGCATCCATCAGCTCGTAGACGCGCCGCAGCAGCGCGTCCCCGCGCAGCTCCGTATGCTCGCCGAGCGGCTCGCCGATGATCGCCGCCACCGTCATGCGCGGGTTCAGGCTGGCCTGCGGGTCCTGGAAGACCATCTGCATCAGCGGGCGAAAGCGGCGCAGCTCGCTCTGCGGTGCGCTGCCGATGTCGTGCCCGTCGATGCGCACCCTGCCCGCCGTCGGGTCGTAAAGGCGGATGATCGCCCGCCCCGCCGTCGACTTGCCGCAACCGCTCTCGCCCACAAGGCCCAGCGTCTCGCCCTCGTAAAGCTCGAAGCTCACGTCATCGACGGCCTTCACGTCCCCCACCTTCCGCCGCAGCAGCCCTGCGGTGATGGGGAAATACATCTTCAGCCCCTGCACCTCGACCAGCTTGCGCCGGGCGGCCGCCGCCTCAGCCATGGCGCGGCCCTCCCGTGGCGGGGTCCCAGAAGCAGGCCACGTCATGCCCCCCGCCCAGGTCGATCCGCACCGGGTTCTCCCGGGCGCAGCGGTCGAAGGCATGGGCACAGCGCGCCCTGAAGGCGCAGGAATCCGGCGCCGCCCGCAGGATCGGCGGCTGCCCCTGGATGACGCTCAGCTTCTCGCGCCGCGCGCCCGGGACATGCGGGATCGTCTTCAGAAGCGCCCGCGTATAGGGATGCTGGGGGTTGCCGAACAGCGCCCGCACCGGCGCCTGCTCGACGATCTGGCCCCCGTACATCACGATCACCCGGTCGGCGATCCCGGCGATCACGCCCAGGTCGTGGGTGATCCAGACGATCGCCATGCCCAGCTTCTGGCGCAGGTCCCTGACCAGTTCCAGGATCTGCGCCTGGATCGTCACGTCCAGCGCCGTCGTCGGCTCGTCGGCGATCAGCACCTTGGGGTCGCAGGCCAGCGCGATGGCGATCATCACGCGCTGGCGCATCCCGCCCGAGAACTGGTGCGGATAGTCCCTCAGCCGCCGGCCGGCATCGGGTATCCCCACCATCTCCAGCAGCTCGCGCGCTCGCTCCCGCGCCGCGGCCCGCGTCATCCCCTTGTGCCTGCGCAGCGGCTCCATGATCTGGAAGCCCACGGTGAAGACCGGATTGAGCGAGGTCATCGGATCCTGGAAGATGAAGCCGATGTCGTGGCCGCGCACCGAACGCAGGTGTTCGGGCGGGCAGCGCAGAAGGTCCGTCCCGGCGAACAGGACGCGGCCGCCGCGCACCTCGGCCGGGGGCGAGGGCAGAAGCCCGATCAGCGACATCATGGTGACCGACTTGCCCGATCCGCTCTCGCCCACCACGCCCAGAAGCTCGCCGGGGCGGATGTCGAAACTGACCGAATTGACCGCATGGACCTCGCCCCCGCGGGTCCTGAACACGGTCTTCAGGTCCCGCACGTCAAGGACGGGCACCGCCCCATCGGGCATTCGGTCACTCCCCTGTCGGTCGTCGTGTTATTGTTCCCGTTGTCCGCGGTCCCGTCCCGCGGCCGAAAACCTTGGGGCGAGTTTTCGCTATTTTTCCATGGCCCGCAACTGCCATTCTGGCGCATGTTCCGCGGCGTCACGAAGCATTCTGCGCAGCCGGCGGCGACGATATGCACCGCCGTCTGGCGCACCCGCCTGTCCCTGCGCCAGCCTGCGCGCTCCGTGCCGGGCCCTTGCTTTCCGGCGCTGCCTCGCCGATCACCTTGCGCCATGCGCTTCCCCTTCTCCGCGGCCACGCCCATCCGCTTCCCCGGTCCGCCGCCGCCGGCGGCCGATGTCGTCGTCATCGGCGGCGGCATCGCCGGGGTGATGACGGCCTGGTTCCTGGCCCGCGCCGGACAGAAGGTCGTCCTGTGCGAGAAGGGGCGCATCGCCGCCGAACAGTCCTCGCGCAACTGGGGCTGGATCCGCCAGCAGGGGCGCGATCCGGCCGAGCTGCCGCTGATGATCGAGGCCAACCGCATCTGGAGCGGCCTCGAGGCCGAGGCCGGGGCCGATCTCGGCTTCCGCCGGACCGGCGTGATGTATCTCGCCGACGGGCCCGACGACATGGCCGGATTCGAGGCCTGGCTCGTCCATGCCCGTGCGCACGGGCTCGATACCCGGCTCCTCTCGGCGGCCGAGGTGCAGGCGATGCTGCCCAACGCCGCCGGCTGGGCGGGCGGGCTCTGGACGGCCTCGGACTGCCGGGCCGAGCCCTGGGTCGCGGTCCCGGCCCTCGCGGCGGCGCTGGCGGCACGGGGCGCAACCATCGTCGAGGACTGCGCCGTGCGCGTGCTCGACCTCGCCGCCGGCCGCGTCGCCGGGGTCGTGACCGAGGCCGGCCGGATCGCCGCGGACCGCGTGGTCCTGGCGGGCGGCGCCTGGTCCTCGCTCTTTCTGGCCTGTCACGGCCTGCGCCTGCCGCAGCTCTCGGTCCGGGCAAGCGTGGCGGCGACCGCTCCCCTGCCCGGCTTCTTCGACGGCGCGATGGCCGACAACCGCTTCGCCATCCGCCGGCGGCAGGACGGGGGCTATACGCTCGCGCCGGGCGGCTTCCACGAATTCTTCCTCGGGCCCGATGCCTTCCGCCATTTCGCGGCCTTCCTGCCGGCCCTGCGCAAGGACTGGCGGGCCACGCATTTCCGTCTTGCCGCGCCCGCGGGCTACCCCGATGCCTGGGCCACGCCGCGCCGCTGGACGGGCGACGGGACAAGCCCGTTCGAGCGGCTGCGCATCCTCGACCCGGCCCCGAACCTGGCCGAGATCGCCCGCCTGCAGGACCGCTTCGCCGCGGCCTTTCCGCAGGTCGGCCGCCCGGCCGTCGCCGCCGCCTGGGCCGGGATGATCGACACGATGCCCGATGTCGTGCCGGTCATCGACGCCGCGCCCCTGCCGGGCCTGTGGGTGCTGACCGGGCTCTCGGGGCACGGCTTCGGAATCGGGCCCGGCGTCGGCCGCGTGATGGCCGATCTCGTCACGGGCCGCGCGGCCGGGCACGACCTCGCGCGCTTCCGCTGGGGCCGCTTCTCGGACGGTTCGCGCATCGTGATCGGGCCCTCGCTCTAGGGCCCTGCCCCGGGGCCTTGGACGCGGGTCATTCCTGAATCGATCGTTAATTCGAATCTCAAGCCATTGAAATTGCTTGCCCGAAAGGGGTGTCCCATTGTGGGACACCCCCCCTCCCGTCCTTTTCCGGCCCCGTCCCGCGCTCCGCCGCCCGTCCTCCTCCGGCCCTCTTCCGCGCCGGCGCCCTTGCGCCCGGCCGGCGATTGGCAGACGATCGGCGCGCCCTCCGAAGGACCATTTCCCATGCCCGTCAAGAACCGCTTCGCCGAACTCCTGCCCGAGATCACTGCCTGGCGGCGGGACTTCCACGAACATCCCGAACTGCTGTTCGACGTGCACCGCACCGCCGGCCGGGTGGCCGGGCTCCTGCGCGACTTCGGCTGCGACGAGGTGGTCGAGGGGATCGGGCGGACCGGCGTCGTCGGCGTGATCCGCGGCCGGACCGACACGCGCCGGCGCGTCATCGGCCTCAGGGCCGACATGGATGCGCTGCCCATCCTCGAGGCGACGGGCCTGCCCTATGCCTCGCGTACGCCCGGCCGGATGCATGCCTGCGGCCATGACGGCCACACCGCCATGCTCCTCGGCGCGGCGAAATACCTCTGCGAGACGCGCGCCTTCGACGGCACGGTCGTGCTGATCTTCCAGCCGGCCGAAGAGGGCGGCGGCGGCGGGCGCGAGATGGTGGCCGACGGGGTGCTCGACCGCTGGGCCGTGCAGGAGGTCTACGGGATGCACAACATGCCGGGCATCCCCGTCGGCCACTTCGCCATCCGCCCCGGCGCGATGATGGCCTCGGCCGACCAGTTCGACGTCGTGGTGACCGGCAAGGGCGGCCATGCGGCCCGGCCGCATGACGCGGTGGACACGACCCTCGTGGCCAGCCACATCGTCGTCGCCCTGCAGTCCATCGCCTCGCGCAACGTCGATCCCCTGAAGCAGGCGGTCGTCTCGGTCTGCTCGTTCCTGACCGGCAGCGACGCCTACAACGTCATCCCGCAGACCGTCCGCCTGAAGGGAACGGTCCGCGCGATGGACCCGAAGGTGCAGGACCTGCTCGAGGCCCGCATCAGGTCGGTCTGCGAACATACCGCGCTCGTCTTCGGGGCGACGGCCGATGTCGATTACCGGCGCGGCTATCCGGTGACGATGAACACGCCCGAGAACACTGCCTACGCCGCCGCTGTGGCGCGCGCCATCAGCCCCCATGTCGACGAGGACACCGCACCCCTGATGGGGGCCGAGGATTTCAGCTTCATGCTGAACGAGCGGCCCGGCGCCTACATCTTCACCGGCAACGGCGATACCGCCATGGTCCACCACCCGGCCTACAACTTCGACGATGCCGTCATCCCCTTCGGCGCCAGCTGGTATGCCGGCATGGCCGAGGCACGGATGCCGGTGGCCTGAGCAGCGGGCGAGGTTGCAGGCACGCCCCGCAACCGGCAGGAACCCGTTCAGGAATCGATCTTCAGCGCCTGGATGAAGGCTTCCTGCGGGATCTCCACCTTCCCGAACTGGCGCATCTTCTTCTTGCCGGCCTTCTGCTTCTCCAGAAGCTTCTTCTTGCGCGTGATGTCGCCGCCGTAGCACTTGGCGGTCACGTCCTTCCTCAGCGCCGAAAGCGTCTCGCGCGCAATCACCCGCCCGCCGATCGCGGCCTGGATCGGGATCTTGAACATGTGTCGCGGGATCAGGTCCTTGAGCTTCTCCACCATCGCGCGGCCCCGCCCCTCGGCGCGGTCGCGATGGACCATGATCGACAGCGCATCGACGGGTTCGTCGTTCACCAGGATCGACATCTTGACGAGGTTGTCCTCGCGGTAGCCCAGCATCTGATAGTCGAACGAGGCATAGCCCTTCGTGACCGACTTCAGCCGGTCGTAGAAGTCGAAGACCACCTCGGCAAGCGGCAGGTCGTAGACGACCATCGCGCGGCTTCCCGCATAGGTCAGGTCCAGCTGGATTCCGCGGCGGTCCTGGCAGAGCTTCAGCACGTCGCCCAGATAGTCGTCCGGCACCAGGATCGTCGCCTTGATCCGCGGCTCCTCGATATGGTCGACATGGGTCAGGTCGGGCAGGTCGGCGGGGTTGTGCAGCTCGCGCACCTCGCCGTTTCGCATGTGCAGGTGGAACACCACCGAGGGCGCGGTGGTGATCAGGTCAAGCCCGAACTCGCGCTCCAGCCGCTCGCGCACGACCTCGAGGTGGAGAAGCCCGAGGAACCCGCAGCGGAAGCCGAATCCCAGGGCCGCGCTCGTCTCCATCTCGTGGGTGAAGCTCGCGTCGTTCAGCGCCAGCTTCTCGATGGCATCCCGAAGCGCCTCGAAGTCGGCGGCGTCCACCGGAAAGAGCCCGCAGAACACGACCGGGACCGAGGGCTTGAACCCCGGCAGCGGCTCGACCGCTCCGCCCCGCTCGCTGGTGATCGTGTCGCCGACGCGGGTGTCGCGTACCTGCTTGATGCTGGCGGTGAGCACCCCGATCTCGCCCGGGCCGAGTTCGGGCCAGTCCACCATCTGCGGGCGCAGCACGGCCAGCCTGTCGACGCCGTAGACGGCGCCCGTCTGCATCATCCGCACGCGGTCGCCCTTGCGGATCACCCCGTCGATGACGCGGATCATCACGACGACGCCGAGATAGGCGTCGTACCAGCTGTCCACCAGCATCGCCTTCAGGGGCGCCGTCCTGTCACCCCGCGGCGCGGGAAGCCGCGTGACGATCGCCTCGAGCACCTCGGGGATGCCGAAACCGGTCTTGGCCGAAATCGGGATCGCGTCCGATGCGTCGATGCCGATGACATCCTCGATCTCGTGCTTGACCGCCTCGACGTCGGCGGCCGGCAGGTCGATCTTGTTCAGAACGGGCACGATCTCGTGGCCGGCATCGATCGCCTGATAGACATTGGCCAGCGTCTGCGCCTCGACGCCCTGGGTTGCATCGACGACCAGAAGCGATCCTTCGACCGCGCGCATGCTGCGGCTGACCTCGTAGCCGAAATCGACATGGCCCGGCGTGTCGATCAGGTTCAGGACATAGGCCTTCCCGTCCCGCGCCGTGTAGTCGATGCGGACGGTATTGGCCTTGATGGTGATGCCCCGTTCGCGCTCGATGTCCATGCTGTCCAGCAGCTGCGCCTTCATGTCGCGCTCGGCCACGGTGCCGGTCATCTGGATCAGCCGGTCGGCCAGCGTGGACTTGCCGTGGTCGATATGCGCCACGATCGAGAAGTTGCGGATCTGCGAGAGCTCGGTCATGGGCGCGGGATATAGCCGCAGAGCGACCGGCCGGAAAGGCCCGACAGGCTAGGCGAAAAGCGCCGCCAGCCGGGCCGTGTCGATGGCCGGCACGACCTCGCCCGCGGGGCGGAAGCTCGGCACGTCCTCGCCCGCGACCAGGGCGTTGACCACGGCCTCCTCGGTGGCCTCGACGGCCGCAAGATAGAGCGGGTTCAGGTGCTCGGAATTGATCTCGGTCCTGCTCAGATGCGCAGGGGCGAGTTCCGGCATCGGGCCGGGCGCCGCCGTCGAGAAGGCCAGGAAGATGTCGCCCGAGCCGTTGCCGCCCTCGGTGCCCGTCCGGGCGATGCCCAGCGCGCCGCGCTTTGCCAGCGCACGCAGGGCCGTTCGCGAGAGCGGCGCATCGGTGGCGATGACGACGATGACCGATCCGGCCTCCTGACCGGGGGGAAGGCGACGGTCGAAGGTTCCCTCCGGCATCAGCTCGCCGACCGGCCGCCCGAGAATGCGCAGGCGCGCGCGGCGCCCGAAATTGGCCTGAAGGAGGACACCCAGCATGTAGCTGCGGCCGTCGACCTCGACGCGGCGCGAGGCGGTGCCGGTGCCGCCCTTGAACTCGTAGCAGATCATCCCGTTGCCGCCACCCGAAGACCCCTCGGCCACCGGCCCGCCGCGCGCGGCCTCGATCGCGGCGACGGCGTGATCGGGGGTGACATGCAGGGCGTTGATGTCGTTCAGCGTGCCGTCGTAGGTCTCTGCCACCACAGGCATCGCCCAGCCGTGATTGTCGCGGAAGAATGCTTCGTAATGACGGATCATCCACTGCGTGACGCCGTGATGCACGGCGCCGACGGAATGGGTGTTGGTGATGCAGACCGGCCCGCAGAAGTAGCCGGCATCGTCGATCCAGTGCGTCCCCGTCATCTCGCCGTTGCCGTTCAGGCTGAAATGCCCCGCCAGCACGGGCTGGGGATGACCCGCGTCGGGACGCGGGCGGATCGCGGTGACGCCCGTTCGCATGGCGCGGGCCGGATCGGTCAGCGTCGTGAAACCGACCTGCACGCCCGCCACGTCGGTGATCGCGTTCAGCGGTCCCGGCGTTCCGGGGAACGGCAGGCCGAGGGCGCGGGCGCGCGGCCTAGGGGTTGCGGGCGGGATGTAGGACATGGCGCGGACCCTTCAGCCGGATGCGCCATCATCCGGCGCCGGCCCCGGCAGTTCAAGCGACGGCAGGTCCGGCACCGCGGCCCCGGCGATGCCCTGCAGGTCGCCGTAAAGCCCCGCGAGGGTCTGCGTGACGATCCCGATCTGCGTCTCGCGCCGGTCCCACAGGCGCCGCATGGCGGTCCGTTCCCGGTCGAGATCGGCCTTCATCTCGCTGTAGCGCTCGATCACCGCCTCGATCCTCTGCCGGAAACGCGGGCCGGTCAGATAGGCATAGACCATCTCGGTCTTGGTCGCCTGCCCCTCCTGGGCGATGCGCGTGGCCTGCACCTCCACCAGCGACTGCCTCAGGATCAGGGCCAGCGGCTCGGCCAGCCGGGGATGGGCCACCCAGATCCCGTCGATCAGGTCGAAGGTCGTCACGCCTGACGGCAGCGTGTCGGACAGGATCACCGCCACCGCAGCCCCTGCCGCGCGCTGGTCCTCGCGCAGCTTGGGCAGCCAGGCCGCCTGCCAGACCTTGGTGCGCTTGACCTCCCACAGGATCGTGCCGCAGGCCGCCCCTGCCGGGGTCAGTACCGTCTGCATCAGGTCCGCCCCCGACACGCCCTTGCCCACCGGCTCGATCCGGTCATGGGGGAATCGCGCCTGAAGCGCCGCTTCCAGGCTCAGTTCGAGGACCTCCCCCTGCAACTGCTGGCTGCCCTGTTCGGCCTTGCGCTTCATCTCCTCCAGCTGCCGCTTCAGGTCGCCGATGACCTTCTCGCGCTCGGCCACCTTCAGCCGCTCGGCCTCTGCCGCCTCGGCCTGCGCCTTCTGGCGGATCGTCTCGGCGCGTTCGGCCACCTGCTTCTCGACCGTCAGCGCAAGTTCCCGCTCGCGGTCCTCGAGCGCGCGCTCGCGCCGCAGCGCCTCGGCCTGCGCGGCCTGTGCCTCGGCAAGCTTGCCCGTCAGCTCTGCCATCCGCGCGTTCAGCGATGCCAGCTCGTCGGCCGTGGCGGCGCGCGCCTTCTCGGCCTCCGCCCGGGTGATCGCCTCGCGCTCCGCAGCCAGACGTGCACGCAGCTGCTCGTCAAGCTCGGCCTGCGCCGCGGCCAGCGCGATCTTCTCGCGCGCCAGCGCCTGCTCGCGGGCCTGAAGCGCCTGCTCGCCATCGGCGAGCCGCTTCTCGAAGGCCGCCCGCATCCTCTCGACCATCGGGCCGGCCAGCGTCTCGTCCAGCCGGATCGGTCCGCCGCAATGCGGACAGGAGATCGTGGTGTCGGTCATGGCCTGCACTGCTCCCGCGAAGTTCCGCATATGTTCTAGACCTGGGAAGGGACTTGCGAAACCCCCTGGCGCAAGCGCGATTCAATTCCCGACAAAAATACTTTGACAATGGCGCCGGAACGCAGGTAAGGGACGAGCAGCAACACAAGAGGAACCGCGATGCCTGATCTGCCCCGCAAACCCCGCCTCGTCGTCCCGACAATCCCGCCTGCCGGGCCCGCCCTGCCGCGGCGCTTCGTCATTGCCGGCACGATCGTGACGCTCGGCGCCGCTGCAGCCCGGCCCGTCTATGCCGAAAGCGGTGAAGGTGGCGAAGGCGGCGAAGGCGGTGAAGGCGCTGCGGCACTCGAAGGCGCAGACCCCGCGGTCGAGTTCCTGACCGAGGTCGGCCTCTACGAGGCGCAGGTCCTGATCGCAGCGGCGCTCTACGCCGCCGGCGAGGCCGCCACCGCGCGGGAACACCTCGAATATTCCCATCATGCCGCCTACGAGGACCTCGAGCACGGACTTGCGGAACACGGCGTCCCCGCCTTCGAGGCCGAGGCCAAGGGCTTCGCGGCGGCCGTCGCCGGCGAGGATCCCGCAGCCGTCGCTGCCGCGGCCGAGGCCGTCCATGCCGGCGCCGCCCGCGCCTCGGAAGGCCTCTCGCCGGCCGATATCGCCGGCGCCGTGCAGGCGCTCCTGCGGATCGCATCCGAGGACTACACGGGCGGCGTGACAGATGGCGAGGTGACCGCGCCGCAGGAATACCGCGACGCCTGGGGCTTCACCGCGGCGGCGAAGGGCCTCGCCGGACAGCTCGCCGCGTCGGCCGACGCGAAGGTCGCCGCCGCCGGGCAGAAGGCGCTGGCCGCCATCGCACCGCTCGATGCGCTCTTCCCGTCGCTGACCTCGGCCAGGGCAGAGGGCGACGCGGCCGACTTCCTCGGGGCGGCGGCGCGGATCGAGCTGGCCGCCTCGGGCCTTCCGCGGTCGTAGTCCGGCGATGTTCCACCTCATCGAGGGCCTCTTCGAGGCGCCGGTTCTCGCGGCCCTGACCGAGGCGGCCGAAGCCCTGCCCTACGAGGACGGCCGCAGGACCGCCGGCGCGCTGGCGCGGCAGGTGAAGGACAATGCCCAGGCGGCCCCCTCGCCCGAACGCGACGCGATCCTCGCGAAGGTCGAGGCGGCCCTGCGCGCCCATCCCGTGGTGCAGTCCGCCGCCCGGCCCAGGGGCTTCGCCCGGCTTTCCGTCTCGCGCTACGCGGGCGGCCAGACCTACGGGACCCATGTCGACGACGCGCTGATGGCGGGCGCGCGCTGCGACCTGTCCTTCACGCTGTTCCTCAGCGACCCGGCAAGCTATGCGGGCGGCGAACTGGTCATCGCCGACCGCATCGAGGAACGGGCCTTCAAGCTTCCTGCAGGCCAGGCCATCCTCTACCCCTCCGACACGCTGCACCGGGTCGAGCCGGTAACCCGGGGAACGCGCCTCGCCGTCGTCGGCTGGATCACCAGCTGGGTCGCCGACCCTGCACGCCGCGAGATCCTCTTCGATCTGGATGCCGCCATCGCCGCCGAAATGACCCGCGGGGCGGACCCCGCGCAGGTGCTGCGCCTGCAGCGGTCACGCTCGAACCTCTTGCGCATGTGGGCGGCTTGAATTCCGCCCGCAGGCATCCGATCTTCGCTCCATCACCGCGGAGGCGACGATGAAGCTCGAGATCCCCGGCATGACCTGCGGTCATTGCAAGGCCACGGTTGAACGGACGATCATCGACATCGACAGCGCCGCGGATGTCGAGGTGGATCTCGAAAGGCGCACCGCCAGGGTGGTCACCACGGCACCGGCCGAGGCGATCCTGAACGCCCTGCGCGCCGAGGGTTATCCCGCCACCGTCACCGGCTGATCCTGCCGGACCGGCATGGGGATCCTGTCGTCGGGAATTGAAAACCGGGCCTTCCTCCGGCAGACTTGTCCACAGGGGCGAAGGGCGCAACCTCCGCGGCATGCCGGGGGACCGCCAGACGTGTGAAGGAGCGGGATGATGCGGATCATGGTCCTTTCGGGGGTCGTCCTTGGCGCCATGGCGGGCCCGCTCGCGGCCGGAGGGATCGAGAAGGCCTGCCTGCGCTCCGACCGCTTCAACGGCGACCGCGGCCTCTGCGCCTGCATCCAGCAGGCCGCCGACATGACGCTTTCCGGCGGCGACCAGCGTCAGGTCGTGCGTTTCATCCGCAACCCCGATGCCGCCGAGAAGGCGCGCCGCGCCGATTCCGCAGCAGCCCAGGCCTTCTGGCAGCGCTATGCCCTCTTCGGCGAGACGGCCGAGGCCCTCTGTGCGCCCCAGCCCGAGGCCGCGGGCTCCGGCTAGCCCTCTGCCTGCCGCAGGCGGAAACGCTGGATCTTGCCCGTCTGGGTCTTGGGCAGGGCCGCCGCGAAGGTGATCCTGCGGGGGTACTTGTAGGGCGCGATCACCGCCTTCACGTGATCCTGAAGGCGCCTGGCCATCTCGGCATCGCCAGTCTCGCCCGGCGCCAGAACGACATGGGCATGCACGACCATCCCGCGCTCGGGATCCGGGCTGCCGACGACCGCGCATTCCATGACCGCGGGATGTTTCAGCAGGGCTGCCTCCACCTCCGGCCCGGCGATGTTGTAGCCGGCGCTGACGATCATGTCGTCCGAGCGCGCAGCGAAATGGAAATAGCCCTCGTCGTCCTGCCAGAAGCTGTCGCCCGTCAGGTTCCAGCCGTCGCGCACATAGGCCCTCTGCCGCGCGTCGGCCATGTAGCGGCAGCCCGTCGGCCCGCGCACTGCCAGCCGCCCGACCTCGCCGCGCGGCAGTTCGGTGCCGTCCTCGCCGACGATCCTTGCCCGGTAGCCGGCGACCGGCCGTCCGGTGCAGCCGGGGCGGTGGTCGTCAAGGCGGTTCGTGATGAAGATGTGCAGCATCTCCGTCGCCCCGATACCGTCGAGAAGCGGCTTGCCGGTCCGCGCGATCCATTCCTCGTAGACCGGGGCCGGCAGCGTCTCGCCGGCGCTCACCGCGCAGCGCAGTGAGGACAGGTCCGCCCCCTCGGCCATCGCCTTCAGCATCACCCTGTAGGCGGTCGGCGCGGTGAAGCAGATCGTGGCGCGGTGCAGGGCGATGAGCTCGACGAGGTTCTGGGGCGTCGCCTGCTCGAGCAGCGCCGCCGCCGCCCCGAAGCGCAGCGGAAAGACCGCAAGCCCGCCCAGGCCGAAGGTGAAGGCCAGCGGTGGCGAGCCGACGAAGACGTCCCCAGGCCGGACCCCCAGCACCTCGCGCGCATAGCCGTCCGCGATGATCATGAGATCGCGGTGGAAATGCATCGTCGCCTTGGGCTCGCCCGTGGTGCCGCTGGTGAAGCCGAGCAGCGCCACGTCGTCGCGCCCGACAGGCGGCGCCTCGAACCGCACCGGTTTCGACAGCGCCGCCCGGTCCAGTTCGGCGTCGTGGTTCGCAGACCCGTCGAATCCGACGATCCGGCGCAGGAACCGCGACTCCCGCCCGCAGGCCGCGAGGTCATCCATCAGCCGCGTGTCGCACAGGGCCAGGGCGATCTCGGCCTTGTCGACGATCGCACCAAGCTCGCCGGCGCGCAGCATCGGCATCGTGTTCACCACCACCGCCCCCGCCTTCGTCGCCGCCAGCCAGCAGGCGACCATCGCCGGGTTGTTCGCCGAACGGATCAGCACGCGGTTTCCGGGCCTTACCCCGTAATCCTCGACCAGCGCATGAGCGATCCTGTTCGACCAGTCGCAAAGCTCCTTGTAGGTGCGCTGCCGCCCGTTGCCGATCAGCGCCACCTGATCGCCAAAGCCGCGCTCGACCATCCGGTCGGTCAGTTCGACCCCGGCATTCATCCATTCGGGGTAGTCGAACCCGTCCAGCGTCAGGTCCGGCCAGTCCCCGGCCGGCGGAAGCCGGTCGCGCGTGAAGGTATCGACATGCCCGCTCGGCCCCAGCTCCACCATCGCCGCCCCCCCTCACTCCGGGACCACTGCCGTCGCCTCGATCTCGACCCGCGCGCGGTCCTCGACCAGGGCCGCCACCTGGACCAGCGCCATGGCCGGAAAGTGGTTTCCGACCAGCCGCCTGTAGGCCTTCCCCAGGTCCTTCAGCGCGGCAAGATAGGCCTGCCTGTCGGTGACGTACCAGGTCAGCCGCACCAGATGCTCGGGCCCCGCGCCCGCCTCGCGCAGGACGGCGATCACGTTGGCCAGGGCCTGCTCCGCCTGCCCGGCGAAATCGTCGGTCTCGAACTCCTGCGCCGCGTTCCAGCCGACCATCCCGCCGGTGAAGACCATCCGCCCCCGTGCGGCCACGCCGTTGGCATAGCCGCGCGCAGGCTTCCAGCCCCGCGGATGCAGGATCTCGTGCGGCGTCCTCATGGCCGGCCCTCCAGCATGGCACGGGCGATGACGACGCGCTGCACGTCGCTCGCGCCCTCGTAGATCCTCAGCGCCCTGATCTCGCGGTAGAGCCGCTCGACGACCGAGCCCGCGCGCACCCCCTCCGCCCCGTGCAGCTGCACCGCCATGTCGATCACCTCCTGCGCGGCCTCCGTCGCCTGCAGCTTGGCCATCGCCGCCTCGCGACTGATCCGCGCCGCCCCGCGGTCCTTGGCCCAGGCGGCCCGGTAGACCAGAAGGGCCGCCGCATCGACCTTCACTCCCATTTCGGCGATGTGGCCCTGGACCATCTGCAATCCGGCAAGCGGCGCCCCCGCGATGGTCCGTGCCTTCACCCGGGCAAGCGTCTCGTCCAGCGCCCGGCGCGCCATGCCCAGCGCTGCCGCACCGACGGTGGGGCGGAAATGGTCGAGCACGCCCATCGCGATGCGGAAGCCCTCGCCCGGCGCGCCGATCAGCGCCCCCGCCGGCAGCCGCACGTCCCTGAGGGAAAGCCTGGCCAGGGGATGGGGCGCGATGACGTCAAGCCGCGCGGCGACCGTCAGCCCCGGCGTCTGCGCCGGCACGAGGAAGGCCGACAGCCCGCGCGCGCCCGGCGCCTCGCCGCTGCGCGCAAAGACGACCAGGATGTCGGCGATCGTTCCGTTCGAGATCCAGGTCTTCTCGCCGTCCAGGACCCAGCCATCGCCGCTGCGCCGCGCGACCGTCGCCGTCGCCGCCACGTCCGAACCCGCCGCCGGTTCGGTCAGCGCGAAGGCCGCGATCGCCGCGCCGCTGCGCGTCCGCTCCAGCCAGGCCCGCTGCTCGGGCGTGCCGTGCAGCGTCACCGGCCCCATGCCCAGCCCCTGCATGGCGAAGGCGAAATCTGCCAGCGCATCGTGCCGTGCCAGGATCTCGCGGCTCAGCGCAAGGGTCCGCACGTCCAGCCGCTCGCCGGCCGCGGCACCCGTCGGCCGAAGCCAGCCGTCGCGCCCCAGCGCCGCCACCAGGCCACGGCAGGCGGCATCCACGTCCGCCTGCGCCACCGGCAGGTTGGCGGCGCACCATGCCTCCAGCCGCGCCGCATGTTCGCGGTGGCGATCCTCGAGGAAGGGCCAGTCAAGATAGGTCGTGTCGCTCATCTTCTGCCCGCAAGTATCCCGGGGGTCCGGGGGCAGGCCCCCGGTCCGCCCTCAGTCGCCTCGGAACACCGGCCGTTCCTTCGCCGCGAAGGCGCGGTAGGCCCGCTCGAAATCCCTCGTCTGCATGGCGATGGCCTGCGCCTGCGCCTCGGCCTCCAGCGCCTGGTCAAGCCCCATGCTCCATTCCAGCGCCAGTTGAGTCTTCGTCATCATGTGCGCGAATGTCGGGCCGGAAACGATTGCTCGCGCAAGGTTTTCGGCCTCGCGCTCCAGGGCCTCCGGCGGATGGACCGCGTTCCAGAAACCCCAGCGCTCGCCCTCCTCGGCGGTCATCGCGCGCCCGGTATAGAGAAGCTCGGCCGCCCGGCCCTGGCCGATGATGCGCGGCAGGATGGCACAGGCCCCCATGTCGCAGCCGGCCAGCCCGACTCGGGTGAACAGGAAGGCGCAGCGCGCCGCCGGGGTGGCGATGCGCAGGTCGGCCGCCATGGCGAGGATCGCGCCTGCGCCGACGGCCACCCCGTCCACGGCCGCGATGACCGGCCGGCCGCAGTGGATCATGGCCCGCACGAGGTCTCCCGTCAGCCGCGTGAAGGCCAGGACCTCGCGCATCTCCATGCCGACCAGCGGCCCGATGATGTCGTGCACGTCGCCGCCCGAACAGAAGTTGCCGCCGTTCGGCGCCAGGATGACCGCATCCACGTCGCTTGCCCCGGCCAGTGCGCGGAAGCAGTCGCGCAGCTCGGCATAGCTCTCGAAGGTCAGCGGGTTCTTGCGCTCCGGCCGGTTCAGCCGGATCGTCGCCACCCGGTCGGCCACCGACCACAGGAAGTGCTCGGGCCTTAGGCCCGCCATCGTCGTCATGACCTCTGCCCCATGCGCTTGAGGATTTCGGTGAGCCGTTCGATGTCGGCCTCCCCGACATGCGCGAAATGCGCCGAGACGGCGCGTTCGTGATCCTCGGCCAGCCGCGCAAAGCGCGCCCGCCCCGCCTCGGTCAGCCCGACGATCACCGTGCGCCGATCGCTCTCCGAGGCGGTGCGGCGGACCAGTCCCTCGGCCTCCAGCCGGTCCACGACCGCGGTCGCATTGCCGTTCGAGACCAGGAGCATGCGCGACAGTTCCGTCATCGTCGCGCCCTCCGGCCGCCGCCACAGGGCGGCCATCACGTCGAAGCGCGGCAGCGTCGTGCCGTGCCGGGTGCGCAGGAACTCCCTGAGCTCGTTCTCGCCGGCCCGGACAACGCCGATCAGGCGCAGCCACATCTTCAGCCGGCGTTTCGACAGGGTGTCGATCCCCTTGGCCTCGTTCATGCCTCGCCTCCCGAGATCGGGATCGCCGCGCCGTTGATGCCGTCCGACTGCGGCCCGCACAGGAACAGCGCCACCGCCGTCACCTCGGCCGGACGGTAGAGCCGCTTCTGCGGCGACAGCGCCTCGAGCGCGGCCCGCGCCGCGGCCGGCGTCCGCCCGGTCTTCTCGGCGATGACGGCGACGGTCCTTTCCGTCATCGGCGTCTCGAGGTAGCCCGGGCAGATCGCGTTCACCGTGACGGGCCCGGAGGCGACCTCCAGCGCAAGCGAGCGCACAAGCCCCAGGACACCATGTTTCGCAGCCGCATAGGGGGCGATCTTCGGGTAGCCTCTCAGACTCGCCGTCGAGGCGATGGCGATCAGCCTGCCCCAGCCGGGAATCCGGTCGAGGGCTTCGCGGAAGGTCAGGAAGACCCCCGTCAGGTTGACCGCGATCATGCGGTTCCAGTCCTCCGTCGCGGTGCGGCGGAAGGGCGCCGACGTCGCCTGCCCGGCATTGGCGATGATCACGTCGCAGGGGCCGGCGGCGGCGAACATCGCACGCACGCTCGCCTCGTCGGTGACATCGGCGACGACGGGCCGCACCCCGCCGCCGAGCCGCGCCGCAACCGCCTCCAGGGCGGCGGCGCGGCGGCCGGCGATGACGACCTCGGCGCCCGCCTCCGCGAAGCCCCGCGCAAGGTCCGCGCCCGCGCCCGATCCGCCGCCGGTGATCAGCACGCGCCTGCCGGCCAGACCTGTCATGCCCGGATCGCCTCCTGCTGGCGCTCGCGCAGGCGCCGCGCCTGGTCGCGCCCGCGCAGGTAGGGCAAGGGCCAGGAGGTCGCCATGTCGCCCTGTGCCACCGCCGCATGCAGCGTCCAGTAGGGATCGGCCAGGTGCGGCCGCGCCAGGCAGACAAGGTCCGCACGTCCCGCCAGCAGGATCGCGTTCGCCTGATCGTGGTCGGTGATGTTGCCGACCGCCATCGTCGCCAGGCCGGCCTCGTTGCGGATCCGGTCCGAGAAGGGGGTCTGGAACATCCGTCCGTAGACCGGTCGCGCCTCGGTCGAGGTCTGGCCCGCACTCACGTCGATGATGTCGGCACCGGCCGCATGGAAGAGGCGCGCGATCTCGACGGAATCCTGCGGCGTGATCCCTCTCTCGCCCACCCAGTCGCTGGCCGAGATCCGCACCGACAGGGGCTTCTCCCAGCCCCAGGCCCCGCGCATCGCCGCCAGCACCTCGAGCGGAAAGCGCATCCGGTTCCCGAGCGGGCCGCCATAGGCATCGCTGCGCCGGTTCGACAGGGGCGAGATGAAGGACGAGATCAGGTAGCCATGCGCGGCGTGCAGCTCGATCATGTCGAAGCCCGCGCGCGCCGCCATCGCGGCGGCCTCGGCGAACTGACGCACGACCACGTCCATGTCGGCCCGCGTCATCTCGCGCGGGGCGGGATGATCGGGCGACCAGGCGACTGCCGAGGGGCCGAGCGTCTCCCAGCCGCCCTCGCGCAGGGGCATCTCGTCATCCTCCCAGGGCACCTGGACCGAGGCCTTGCGTCCGGCATGGCCGATCTGCATGCAGATGCGCGCGCCGGTCTCGGCATGGACGAAGTCGGTCAGCCGCTTCCAGGCCGCCTCGTGCGCCGGGGCGTACAGGCCCGGACAACCCGGCGTGATCCGCCCCTCGGGCGAGACGCAGGTCATCTCGACGCAGACGAGGCCCGCCCCGCCCTTCGCCCGCTCGGCGTAGTGGACGAAGTGCCAGTCGGTCGGGCAGCCGTCCACTGCCCGGTACTGCGCCATGGGCGAGACGACGATGCGGTTCTGCAGGCGCATCCCGCGCAGCTCGAAGGGCGCGAACATCGGCGCGCGCCCCGCCTGCCCGCCGGCGCGTGCCTGGAACCAGTCCTCGGCCTGGCGCAGCCAGCCCGGATCGCGCAGGCGCAGGTTCTCGTGGCTGATCCGCTGGCTGCGGGTCAGCAGCGAATAGGTGAACTGGATCATCGGCATGTCGAGGTAGCGCTCGGCCTCCTCGAACCATTCCAGGCTGTTGCGCGCCGCCGACTGCAGGCGCAGCACCTCAAGCCGCCGCTCGTCCTGATAGCGGGCGAAGGCAGCCTCGAGCGTCGGTTCGGCATGCAGGTAGTCGGCCAGGGCGATGGCGCTGTCCATGGCAAGGCGCGAGCCCGAGCCGATCGAGAAATGCCCCGTCGCCGCCGCGTCGCCCATCAGCACGACATTGCCGGTGTACCAGCGCTCGCAGATCACGCGCGGGAACTGCATCCAGACCGCCGAGCCGCGCAGGTGGGCGGCGTTGGACATCAGTGCGTGCCCGCCCAGATGGCGCGCGAAGATGCGTTCGCAGGTGGCGACCGTCTCCTCCTTCGACATCGCCTCGAATCCCCAGGCGTCCCAGGTCTCCTTCGTGCACTCGACGATGAAGGTCGCGGTCGTGGCGTCGAACTGGTAGCAATGCGCCCAGACCCAGCCGTGTTCCGTCTTCTCGAAGATGAAGGTGAAGGCGTCGTCGAACTTCTGGTGGGTCCCCAGCCAGACGAACTTGCAGCGGCGGGTGTCGATGTCGGGGCGGAAGATCTCGGCATATTCCCGGCGGACGGCAGAGTTGATCCCGTCGGCGGCGACGACCAGGTCGTAGTCCCTGCGGTAGTCCCCGGCCGAGCGGAACTCGGTCTCGAAGCGCAGGTCCACGCCCAGCTCGCGTGCCCGCTCCTGAAGCAGGATCAGAAGCTGCCGGCGCCCGATCCCGGCAAAGCCGTGCCCGCCCGAGACCATGCGCTCCTCACCGCGCACCACGGCGATGTCGTCCCAGTAGGCAAAGCTGGCGCGGATCGCCGCCGTCGAGACCGGATCGTTCCCCTCCATCCGCGACAGCGCATCGTCAGACAGCACCACGCCCCAGCCGAACGTGTCGTTGGCGCGGTTGCGCTCCAGCACGGTGACCTCGTGGGCGGCATCGCGCAGCTTCATCGAGATCGCGAAGTAAAGCCCTGCCGGACCGCCGCCGAGACACAGGACCTTCATGCGTGCCGCCTCCCCGATTCCGTCGGGGCGAATCGTGGCACCGGCCGGCAATTCTTTCAAGCTTGAATATTTCGAGCTTGAATGTTCCGGCCGAACCCGCATGATCCCGCCATGGACGAGACGGACGAACTGCTGGTCGATTCCCGCGCGGGCTGGGTGCTGCTGACGCTCAACCGCCCCGCCCGGCGCAACGCGCTGACGACGGCGCTGCTCGGCCGGCTGGCCGACGCGCTCGTGGCGGCGGCGGCCGACCCGGCGGTGCGGGCTGTGGTGGTCACCGGCGCCGGCGGCAGCTTCGCCGCGGGGGCCGACATCGGCGAGATGGCCGACAAGACGGCCGCGGAATCGGCCGCCGATCCGCGCAAGGGGCACTGGGCGCGCATCGCGGCCTTCCCCAAGCCCCTCATCGCGGCGGTCGACGGCCCTGCTCTGGGTGGCGGGTTCGAGCTCGTGCTGAATGCCGACATCGTCGTCCTCGGCGCCACGGCGCGGCTCGGCCTGCCCGAGACCAGCCTCGGCCTCATTCCCGGCGCGGGGGGCACCCAGCGGCTGACGGCGCTGGTCGGGCGGTCGCGGGCGGCCCGCATGATCCTCCTCGGCGAGATCGTCGACCAGGCGACGGCCGGTGCCTGGGGGATCGCCTCGATCCTCGCCGCGGGCGATGCCCTGCCCGAGGCGGCGGCCCTCGCCGACCGGCTCGCCGGTCGCGCGCCCCTTGCACTGCGCGACGCCAAGGCCGCCGTGAGGGCTGCGGCCGAGGCCGGCCTGGCCGAGGGATTCCGCCTCGAGCGCGCCCTTTTCGAGGCGCTCCACGACAGCGCCGACAAGGCCGAGGGCGTCCGCGCCTTCCTCGAACGGCGCCAGCCGGCGTTCCGCGGCGAATGACCGGCCCCGGCGTGACAGGCGTCGTCGGTCTCGGCACGATGGGCCTCGGCATCGCCCAGGTCTTCCTCCAGGCCGGGCTCGCCGTGCTGGCGACGGATGCCGCCGCGGCGGCCCGCGACAGCGCCCGCGAAAGGCTCGCCGCGGCACTCGAGGAGCGCGTCGCGGCCGGCCGGATGGCGGCCGGGGCGCGCGACGCGGCGCTGGCCCGGCTGAGCATCGTCGACGGCCCCGCCGACATGGGGAGGGCCGGGCTGGTCGTCGAGGCCATCGCCGAGGACCTGACCGCCAAGACGGCCCTTGTCGCTGCACTGGAAGACGCCCTGTCGCCTGACGCGGTGATCGCGACCAACACCTCCTCGCTCCGGGTTGCCGGAATCGCGTCGGCCGCCCTGCGGCCCGGCCGCGTGCTCGGCCTGCACTTCTTCAATCCGGCGCCGGCGATGCGGCTGGTCGAACTCGTGTCGCATCCCCGCAGCGATCCGGCCGCGCTCGCCCGGGCGCGCACCCTTGCCGAGGCCGCCGGCAAGACCGTCGTGGCCGCGCCCGACACGCCGGGCTTCATCGTCAACCGTGTCGCCCGCCCCTTCTACGGCGAGGCCCTGGCGCTGCTCGCCGAGGGGCGGTCGGCCAGCGACATCGATGCGGCCATGCTGGCGGCAGGCTACCGGATCGGGCCGCTCTCGCTGATCGACCTGATCGGCGCCGACATCCATCTCGCCGCGACCCGCGGCGTCTACGAGGGGCTTGGCCGGCATCCGCGCCACGCCGTCTTTCCCGTCCTCGAACAGGCCGTCGCCGAGGGGCGGCTTGGCCGCAAGACCGGCCGCGGCTTCCTCTGGCCGCAGGCCCCGGGGCCCGCCCCGGAAGACGCCGCCGGGATCGCGCTCAGGATCGAGGCGACCCTGGCCAACGAGGCGGCCACGCTGCTCGGCCCCGCGGGACCGGGCGAAGAAGGCATCGACACCGCGATGCGGCTGGGGATGAACTTCCCGCGCGGCCCGCTCGAGGGGGCACGCGCGCTCGGCCTCGACAGGGTGCGCGAGACGCTGCGCCGCCTCGCCCGGGCCGCGCCCGCCGCCCTCGCGGCGCGCTATGCCGTGACACCCGAACTCGAGGCGCTCGAATGATCCCCGGACAGGAGGCGCATTCATGACCGAGGTCTTCCTCTGCGACGGCCGGCGCACGCCGATCGGGCGCCACGGCGGGGCGCTGGCCGGCCTGCGCCCCGACGAGATGGCCGCCCATGTCATCGACGCCGTCCTTGCCGGGCGCGACCTTCCCGTCGACGAGGTCGTGATGGGCTGCGCCAACCAGGCGGGCGAGGACAACCGCAACGTCGCCCGGATGGCGGTGCTCCTGTCGCGCCTGCCCGAAAGCGTGCCCGCCCTCACCGTGAACCGGCTCTGCGCCTCTGGGCTCGATGCGGTGATCCATGGCGCACGCATGATCCGCGACGGCGCGGCCGGGATCGTCATCGCCGGCGGCGTCGAGAGCATGACCCGCGCACCCTTCGTGATGGCCAAGGCCGAGACCGCCTGGTCGCGCGAGGCGCGCGTCTTCGACACGACCATCGGCTGGCGCTTCGCCCATGAGAGGATCGCCGCGGAATACGGCATCGAGTCGATGCCCGAGACGGCCGAGAACGTCGCCCGCGAGTTCGCCGTTGGGCGCGCCGACCAGGACGCCTTCGCCTTGCGCTCCCAGGAACGCTACGATGCCGACTGGCACGCTGCCGACATCGTGCCCGTGACCGTCCCGGGCGGCGGCAGGAAAGAGGCGGCGACCGTCGCCCGGGACGAACATCCCCGCGCGACCTCGGCCGAAAGGCTTGCCGCGCTGCCCGCACCCTTCCGCCGGGACGGAACGGTCACCGCGGGCAATGCCGCGGGGATCAACGACGGGGCGGCGGCGATGATCCTCGCCTCGGCGGACGCGGTGGCGCGGCACGGCCTTGCGCCCCTCGCGCGGATCGGCGCGGCGGCCAGCGCGGGGGTGCCGCCGCGGATCATGGGGATCGGTCCGGTCGCCGCCTGCGCACGCCTTGCGGAACGCACCGGGATCGCGCCGGCGGACGCCGACGTGATCGAGATCAACGAGGCCTTCGCTGCCCAGGCGCTGGCCTGCACCCGGGCCTGGGGCCTGGCCGACGACGATCCGCGGGTGAATGCCCGCGGCGGGGCCATCGCGCTCGGCCACCCGCTCGGGATGAGCGGCGCGCGCATCGCCCATGCCGCCGCGCGGCGGCTTGCCGAGGGCGGCGGGCGGACGGCGCTGGCGACGCTCTGCGTCGGCGTGGGCCAGGGCGTGGCGCTCATCCTGCACGCCGTCTAGAAGCTGCGGGACGGGCCTGCGCAGGCCCGTCCCATGCCGCCGCGCGGCGGCATGGGGGACGCGGTTTCGAAACCGCGTCCGGCGCCAGCCGGCAGGGTCCGGCCCTCAGTCCCCCGCGGGCAGGACCCACAGCGCCGCGCGTGGCAGCGTGACCCGCATGCGCCTGCCGGGCACCATCCCTTCGGCCAGACGCGGCGGCAGGCTGGCCGCAAGCGAGACCCCGCCTGCCTCCAGGCGGACCAGCGTCCGCGGCCCGAGGAACTGTACTTCCGCGACCGTCGCCTCGACCGCGTTCTCGCCCTCGCCCCCCGGGATCACGTCCTCGGGGCGGATCGTCAGGATCCCGCGCCCCGCCCGCGCCCCTGCGGGCAGCGCCAGCCGGCCGAGCGGTCCGTCGAAGACCCCGCCCTCCGACCGGCCCGGCAGGAAGTTCCGCCCGCCGAAGAACCGTGCCACGGCCGCATCGGCCGGACGGCGGTAGAAGTCCGCCGCCGGGCCTGCCTGGACCAGCCGCCCGGCGACGATCAGCGCGATCCGCTCGCCCAGGGCCGCCGCCTCCTCCTGGTCGTGCGTGGCGAGGATCATGGTCACGCCGGTCTCGCGCTGAAGCTCGGCGACGAGGTCGCGCATCTCGCCGCGCAGATGCGCATCGAGGCTGGCAAGCGGCTCGTCGAGCAGCAGGATCCGCGGCCCCGCGAGCAGCGCCCGCGCCAGCGCGACGCGCGCCCGCTGACCGCCCGAGAGCTCGCCCGGCTTCCGTCCGGCCAGCCCCTCCAGGCGGACCCGCGCCAGCATCTCTCCCGTCCTGCGGGCGACCTCGCCGGCCGGCAGGCCGCGCATCGCCAGCGCGAAGCCCGCGTTCCCGGCCACCGTCATGTGCGGGAACAGAAGGTGGTCCTGAAAGGCCAGGACGACACCCCGGCGAGGGCCGGCCGGGACGGCCAGGACCGAGTCGCCGCCAATGCGGATATCGCCCGCATCGGGCCGCTCGAGGCCGGCGATCAGCCGCAGGAGCGTCGTCTTTCCCGAACCCGACGGGCCGACGAGGGCGAGCCGCGCCCCCTCCGGCACCTCGAGCGTCACGCCGTCCACCGCCGGCGCAGCCGCCGCCGGATAGCGGTGCGTCACGGCCACAAGGTCGAGCCGGCTCATGGCGCCACCGCAGGCGCGCGCGGCAGGGCGCGCCGGGCAAGCAGGATGACGGCGATCCCGGGCAGCAGCGACAGGGCGGCGATGGCCGCCGCGATGTCGTTCCGGCCGCTGGCGAGATAGGCGTAAAGCGCCAGGGGCGGCGTCGTGACCCGCCCGCCGCCCACCGCCAGCGTCAGGAGGTACTGCCCCCAGGAGACAAGGAAGGCGAACAGGGCCGCCGCCGTCAGGCCGGGCCGGATCGCCGGCAGGGTGACGTGGCGCCACACCTGCGCCCGGCTCGCGCCAAGGCTCAGCGCCTGGTCCTCGAAGCGCGCGTCCTGATTGGCAAAGACCGCCGCCATGACGAGGATGACATAGGGAAGGACAGGCACCAGATGGGCCAGCGCCACCCCCGCCGCCGTCGGCACCAGCCCCAGCGGCATGAGCAGCGCCTGAACCCCGAAGACATAGGCGACGGGCGGCACGATCAAGGGCGCCAGGATCGCGACCTCGACCGCCGCCTTGCCGCGGAACCGCCCGCGGCCCAGCGCCCGGCCGGCCGGCACGCCCAGCACCAGCGCCGCCGCCGTCACCGCAAGGCCGAGGGCGACCCCCGTCAGCAGCGCCTCCGGCACGTCCGAGGAAGGCGCCAGCACGCCGGACCAGGCCGCAAGGCTCCAGTCGCCCGGCAGCAGATCGGGAAAGCGCCAGCCGCGGGCGAATGACCAAAGCACCACCGGCACCAGCGGCAGCACCAGCCAGGCCGCCAGGATCACAGCGACGCCCCGACCCGCGCGCATCGGCTCAGAACTCCCTCAATCGGCGCACGGCGCCGAGATGCACGCCGATCGCGCCGGCCGACAGGCCCGCCACCATCAGGGCCAGCACCATCGCCTGCGGCCGCAGCGCGAGATCGGGGTCGGTGAAGCGCTGCCAGGCCAGGACCGGCAGGGCCACCGGGTCGCTCGCCCCCAGCATCAGCGGCACCTCGTAGGCCCCGAAGGCAAAGGCGAAGACGATCGCCGCGGCCGCGGCCAGGCCCGGCGCCAGCGCGGGCAGCGTGACGTGGCGCAGCACCTGCAGGGGCGAGGCGCCCAGCATCCGCGCGGCGTCCTCGCGGTCAAGGTCCGCAGGCGCGGACTGGGCCAGAAGGACAAGCGCGATGAACGGCGCCTCCTTCCAGACATAGACAAGGATGATCCCGATCGCCCAGGGATCCCAGACCAGGGCCGGAAAGGACGCGGGCGCCCCGACCAGCCCCATGGCATGGGCCAGCCGCGCCGCCAGGCCCGACTGCGCCCACAGCATCAGCATGCCCGCTGCCCCGACGAGATGCGGCACCGTCAGGTTCAGCCGCATCAGCGCCACCAGCACCCCGCGGCCCGCCGGGGCACGGCGCAGGTGCAGCACGATCCCCAGGGCCAGCACGGCTGCGGCCAGCGTCGATGCCCCCGCGATCCACAGCGACACCAGGGCCGAGCGCCAGACCTGCGGGTCGCCGGCCACGGCACGCCAGGCCGCAAGCATCTGGCCCTGCCCGTCCCCTCCCGGAACCGCGCCTGAACTCCGCAGCACCGACAGGCCGAGCGCGCCATAGAAAAGCCAGCCCAGCAGCGCCAGCGCGGGCAGCAGCGGCAGGATCCGCCCGGGCGGCCGGACAGACCGGAGGGGCGGCAGGTTTCGGCGCAAACGGGACCTCCGTGACTGGACGCAGGCCGACTATGCCGCGCTGCCGGCCGGGCCGCCACCCTTGCGCCATGGCGCGCCGCCCGTCACCTGCGGCCGACGTTCTCGATCCAGCCCTTCTCGATCGCGGCGATCCACTCGGGCTGCAACTCGGGCAGCGCCGCCCGCGCAAGCTCTGCCGCGGGAACGACCGACGGGTGCTGCGGCAGCGCCGCAAAGGCCGCCCGCACCGCCGGATCGGCGCGGTCCATGTCGATCCCCGGCGCAGCGCCCCAGACTTCGGGCCGGGCCTTCTGCAGCTGCGCCTCGCCCGACAGGAGCAGGTTCTGCAGCACCATCGCGGCCGCCTTGTTGCGCGCGTTGAAGGGAATGGCCGTGAAGCTCATGTTGGCCAGCGTCCCGTCGCTCAGACCATAGCTGCGCACGCTCGCCGGAAAGGTGCCGTTCTCGACCCCGACACCGAACTGCGAGGGGTTGTACTCGAACGACAGGTCGACCTCGCCGTTGGCGAAAAGCTGCTGGAGCTGCGCGATCGAGGTCGGATAGGTCTCGCCCCCGCGCCACAGGTCGGGCTCCATCTCATTCAGGATCGCCCAGGCCCGCGGCGCCACCCGGTCGAAGGTCGCCTGGTCGAAGGGGCCGAGCAGCCCCTCCACACCCCCCGCCGCATGGTAGAAGACCAGCCGCACGAAGGCCGCTCCGTTGAAGTCGGGCGGGGCGGGATAGGTGAACCGCCCCGGATGCGCCTTCACCCAGTCGATCAGCGCCGGAATCGACCGCCTGTCTCTTATACACATCT
>JAOADN010000039.1 GCA_026417295.1 Paracoccaceae bacterium | reverse complement strand
GGCCACGGCCGGTCTGCCGCCGTCGCGCCGCCCCTTCCGTCACGAAGTTCGGCAGACCGGATTCGGTCACGTTCGCCCGTCTGGCGCGCAGGGCAGCGTGATGCCGACGCACAGCCCGGAGGGCCGGTTGTCGGCAAGGTGGATCGTGCCACCATGCGCCGCGATTGCGCGTGCGACGATGGCAAGGCCAAGTCCCGTGCCGCTGCGGTCGCGCGCGGCACGGACGGCGACCTCGCTGCCCGGCGGCGAATGCGACAGCGCGTTGCGGACGACGTTCTCGATGGCCCGATGCAGAAGCTCGGCATTGCCGAAAAGCGGCAGCTGGGATGGCCCCTCGTAGTCGGTCGAGACGTCCCGCACCTGACCCTCGAAATTGGCGTCCGAGAGGATCGGCTCCAGGATGTCCACCAGATCGATCGGTGCAAAGGCCGGGCGCTCGGCCGCACTGTCGTAACGGGCAAGGGTCAGTATGCCGCTGACGAGTGCATCAAGCCGGAGGATGTCGGTCTCGATCTGACGCAGCATGTCGGCAAGCCGGTGAGGGCTGACCTCCAGGAGACCGACCGCCGCCCGCAGGCGCGCCAGCGGTGACCGGATCTCGTGCGACAGGTCCTTGAACAGCGTGCGGCGCCCTTCGGCCAGTTTCTGCAACCGCTCCGCCGCGTGGTCGAAGGCATCGCCAAGCCTGGCCAGCTCGGCACTGGAGCCGTCGAGCGCCCCGCCGATGCGGGTGTCAAGGTCGCCCGACGCCAGCCGCTGCAGGGCAGCGTTGACGGTTCGGATCGGTCGGGTCAGGTGGCGCGACAGCACGAGTGCGGCGGCGGCGCTGACGCCGAAGCCGACGAGCAGCGGCGACAACAGCATCCGCAGGCCTTCCAAGAGCCGGCTGGAATCGTCGCTGGCTGTCACCTCGAGGCAGATCCCGTCGGAGCCACGCACCGGCGTGTCGTCCGCGCATGCTGGCAGACGCGCCACGGCGAGGTCGGGATGGGCCGAGGCGAGGCCGGACCAGAGTGTCAGTGCCGCGGCGCCACCCTCCCGGGCGGCGACAAGGGTCAGCTGGCGTTCGACGACCCCGCGCGCGGCAGCAATCATCACGCCGCGCGGCGGGGGCGGGCCCAGCGCGGCCACCAGCAGCCCGAAGAGGAGAAGCGTGAGCACCAGCGCACCCCAGATCACCACGAAGACCCGCACGACCATGAATGGCTACCCCGCCACGAACTGATAGCCGATGCCGCGCAGGTTCAGGATCGGACTGCGCCCGTCCTCATATCGGCCGAGCTTCTGGCGGATCGCCGACAGGTGCACGTCGATGGCGCGGTCGAAGGGTGCAAGCGGCCGTCCCAGCCCCCGCAGGGACAACTCGGCCCACGAGACCGGGCGCCCGGGCTCGGCGGTCAGCACCTCCAGGATGTTGAATTCGGCCCCCGTCAGGCGCAACGGCGCGCCACGCCAGAGTGCCACGCGGCGCACGCTGTCCAGCTGAAGCGGGCCGGTGCGGGCCGGGTGCAGGGGCGCGCTCTCGACCGGCGCGCGGCGCAGGATGGCCCGGATGCGCGAAACCAGCTCGCGCGGGGGAGCAGGGCTTGGCAAGGTAGTCGTCCGCGCCAAGGTGGAGGCCGGCGATCCGGTCGTCCTCGTCGCCGAGGGCGGTCAGCATCAACTGCCCAAGACCGGTATCCTGGTGACGGGTTCCTTCATCCTGGACCAGACCAAAGCGCTGACCCTGCCGGCGAGCGCGATCACGCTGAAGGACGGGTTCTCCTATGTCTTCGTGGTCCAGCCGGGCGATACCGCAACGGTCCTGCGCGAGCGGGTGGAAACCGGGCGACGCCGCGGCGACCGGGTGGAGATCCTGAGCGGTCTTGCCAGGGACGCGCAGGTCGTCCTGGCGGGCGGGGCCTTCCTGTCGGACGGATCGGTTGTCCGCGTGGTGGAGGGTCGGCAATGAACTTCTCCGCCTGGGCGATCAGGAATCCGGTCCCTCCGATCCTTGCCTTCATCCTGATGACGATCACCGGGCTCATGGCCTTCAACCGCCTGGACGTGCAGAATTTTCCGGACATGTCGCTGCCGACGATCTCGATCTCGGCCAGCCTCGACGGAGCCGCCGCCGCGCAGCTGGAAACCGAGGTGGCCCGCAAGATCGAGGACCGGCTGACCGGGCTTGCGATGCTGGATTCCGTCACGACCACGATCACCGACGGATCGGTGTCCATCTCGGTCGCCTTCCGCATCGGCAAGGACGTGCAGGTCGCGCTGGACGAGGTGCAGAACGCCGTCGATCAGGCACGCGACGATCTGCCCTCGGGAATGAACGCGCCCACGGTTTCCAAGAGCAGCCTCGGAAACTCGCCGCTCGTGACCTTCGTGCTGTCCTCGGACCGGCTGGACGACGCCGAACTCAGCTGGTTCATCGAAAGCGACCTTGCCCGCGCGATCATGGCGGTCGAGGGCGTCGGCGAAGTGGGACGCTTGGGGGGCGTGGACCGGGAGATCCGGGTCGAACTGAACCCCAACCTGCTGGCGGGTCTGGGTCTTTCCGCCGAGGACGTGAACACCCGGCTGCGCGCGGTGCAGCGCGACCTGTCGGGTGGGGCGGCGGAAGTTGGCAATGCATCGCAGTCCTTCCGGGTCAGCGCGGCGGTCTCCAGCGTCGAGGAACTCCGCGCCCTGCCGATCCCCCTGCCGAACGGGTCCTGGGTGCGGCTGGACGAGCTCGGCACGGTGACGGACACGCACGCTGCCCGAACCTCGCTTGCCTATCTGAACGGCAAGCCGGTGATCGCGGCGCAGATCAAGCGGCTGACGGGCTATTCCGACCTGGCCGTGGTGGAAGACGTCCGCGCGGCGATGGAGGCCTTCGCGGCGTCCCATCCGGAGGTGCAGATCGAGGAAGCCTACACCACCATCCTGCCGACCAAGCAGAATTATGAGGCGTCGATGACCATGCTCTACGAGGGCGGGATCATCGCGGTCATCGTGGTGTCCCTGTTCCTGCTCGACTGGCGGGCCGCGCTTCTCGCCGCCGTGGCGCTGCCCCTGTCGGTGATCCCGACCTTCCTGGTGATGGGCTACCTCGGCTATTCGCTGAACACCGTCACGCTTCTGGCCCTGTCGCTGGTGGTGGGCATCCTCGTCGATGACGCCATCGTCGAGGTCGAGAACATCGAGCGCCACATCCAGATGGGCAACCCCCCCTATGATGCCGCGATGGAGGCGGCCGACGAGATCGGGCTTGCCGTCATCGCCACCACCTTTACCCTGATCGCGGTCTTCCTGCCGACGGCCTTCATGGATGGGGTGGTCGGCATCATCTTCAAGCAGTTCGGCATCACCGCCTCCGTCGCGGTCTTCTGCTCGCTTCTGGTGGCCCGGCTCCCGACACCGATGATGGCCGCCTATCTGATGAAGTCGAAGGCCCATGCCGCGACGCAGGACGGCTGGCTGATGCGCGGCTACATCGCGACGATCCGCGGCGCGCTCAGGCACCGCTGGATCCCGGTGACGGGAGTGATCGGCTTCCTGGGGCTGACCCTTGTGCTGGTCATGCAGCTCTCGACCGGGTTCTTCCCGGCGCAGGACGACAGCCAGACCCGCATCAGCATAACCCTGCCGCCTGGGTCCACGATCGAGGAGACCGACGCCATCGCCCGCCGCGCAAGCGAAGCCGCGATGGGGGTCGAACATGTGACGGCCGTCTTCCAGGCGACGGGCAGCGCCTCGACCGGCGGCGGGCCCGGTGGCGACGGTGTCAGCGCTTCAGTCACCTCGGCGACCATCGTGGTCAGCCTGACCAACATCGACGACCGCGACGTCTCGCAGACCGAGATCGAGGGGAAGATCCGCGCCGCCGTGGCCGACATTCCCGGCGCCCGGATCGAGGTCGGCTCGGGCCAGAGCGGGACCGAGTTGCAGGTCACTCTGACGGGCGACAGTTCCACCGCGCTGGAACAGGCCGCCGCGGCGCTCGAGGCCGACATCCGGGCGAACATCGAGGGCATCGGTGCCGTGACCTCTACGGCTGCGCTGCAGTCCCCAGAAATCGTGATCACCCCGGACCTTGAGCGCGCCGCCTCCTATGGCGTGACCTCGCAGGCCATCGCCGACACGATCCGGCTGGCGACTGCGGGGGAGTACGACTCGGCGCTGTCGAAGCTGAACCTCGACGTGAGGCAGATCCCTATCCGTGTCACGCTCGACGCCTCGGTCCGCGACTCGATCGACAGGATCAGGATGATCCCGGTTCCGGCGACGGGCGGCACGGTCACGCTTGGCGCGATTGCCGACGTCAGGCTCGGTTCGGCGCCGTCGGAGATCAGCCGCCTCGACCGCTCGCGCGACGTCACGATTTCCATCGAGCTGAACGGCCGCAACCTGTCGGACGTGAACGCCGAGGTGCAGGCGCTGTCCTCCTACCGGAACCTGCCGTCCGGCGTCAGCTTCGCGGAACAGGGTGACCTGAAGCGGCAGACCGAACTGTTCACCAGCTTCGCCTCGGCCATGGCCATTGGCATCTTCTGCGTCTATGCCGTGCTGGTCCTGCTGTTCCACGACTTCCTGCAGCCGATCACCATCCTCACGGCGCTGCCCCTTGCCCTGGGAGGTGCGCTCTTCCCGCAGGTGATCACGGGGACGAGCTTCTCGATGCCCTCGGTGATCGGGCTCCTCCTCCTCATGGGGATCGTCACCAAGAACTCGATCCTTCTCGTCGATTATGTGATCGAGGCCCGAAGGCGCGGCATGGCGCGGTTCGAGGCGCTGCTTGACGCCTGCCACAAGCGCGCGCGGCCCATCGTGATGACGACCATTTCGATGTCCGCCGGCATGGCCCCCGCCAAAATGAGCCTGGTCGAGGGCGATCCGTCCTTCCGTCAGCCCATGGCGACGGTGGTGATCGGCGGGCTGATCACCTCGACATTCCTGAGCCTTCTGGTCATTCCGGTGATCTACAGCTTTGTTGACGACCTAGAGACAGGCGTTCGGCGATGGTTCCGCGGAAGGGGCCGGGAGGATTCCGCATCGGCGGCGGCTGTCGCCACGGCGGATGCGGAACGTGACCGGATCCCGGGGGCGCGTCTTCCCTGACGCAGGCCCAGAGGCCCGCCTCTCCCGCGCCGCCGTGATGCTCATGCTCCGGCGCGACAGCAGAACGGTTCCTGACGGCTCTGCTGCGCCAACTGGCCGACGGCCGGACGCCCCCTGCCGGCGCAGACCTGTCCTGCGGCCTCCGGATGGGCGTGCCGAGCGCGGTGAAGCCGTTCCGGGCGGCGGCGCGGACCCGGAGCCCGACGACCCGAAGGTCGGGGTCCCGGGCGGACAGGCGCTGCCCCGGGAACTTGCCGCAAGGCGCGTCTGGGTCCCTGCATGGCGTCGGCGGTGATGGCGTTCGGGGCCGCCCGCGGCCCTGTGGCGGGCCGGCCGGCCAAGCCGCCGCGGTTCGACGGCGCGCGACCCTGGAGCCCACGCGGCGATTTCCGGCATCAGGGCGGCTGTGACGCCGCCGATGCCCATGTCGGGGCGTTGGGTGTTGCGGGTCCGCAGCCCCTTCGCTGGCGACCCGTGGCTCTGCCGGGAGAGCCGGTTCCTTCTCCCGGCGGGCGATGCCTGCCTGCGGGGCAGGCGGTCCCGGCCGGAATGCGGCCGGAACCTCTCCCGTCATCCGGCGCGGAGGCCGCTCATCCGTGTCTGCCCGTGGCGTCCATCGCAGGGACCGGGTCGGCCCCGAAGACCGTGACGGCGACCGGACCGGCCCCGACCGTGCAGGCGGCGCGGCCTGCGGATCTGCGGCCGGGCGATCCGGTCCGGCGGTCCGTCGATCCCCCCCGCATTCGCGCCTCCATCCCGTGACGGAGCAGACCCTGCCGCCAGCTCGCGCCGGATGACACAGGGCAACCATGCCCGAAACCCTCCCCGGTCGCGCCAGCCTGGCGGCTCAGCCGGCCACGGTGCCGCCCGCCGCCGCTTCGGGGCCGGCCGGGCTGCGGCAGCGCCCGATGAGGACAGAGCTCTCGATCCCGGCCGGAACCATGTGGCGGGACCGGGCCCTGCGGATCGCGAGACGGCAGCGCCCACGGCGGGCCCGATCTCGACCGGGAATCCGGTGGTCCGGGCGGCGGCAAGCCCATCGGGCCGGCGGCCGGATGCACCGGGATTGCCCGACCGGGCCCACGCCGCCCGGCGCCCCTGCCGCGTCGCGGCAACCAGCTCAGCCGCGACCCGCTCCCCGGGCCCAGCGTCAGCGCTGCCCTTGGCCCCGGCAGGAGGCCATCGGCATCGCGGCGCGCAGGCTCGGGGACGAGCGGATCGACGGGTCGGCCGTGGTAGGCCGCATCCGCTTCCCCGATCAGGCGCAGCGCGCAAGGTCGGCAGATCCGCCGCGCGCCCGGACCCGCATCCGCACGCGCGAGGCCAGACTTTGGGTTACGCGTCGTGACCCGGTCCGGGCTCCCCCGCATCCGCACGCGCAAGGCCAGACTGCATCGCTCCGGCTCCGCCCACGGCCATGGCGCGCCCGATCGGTCTGCGGCCTTCCACCGATTTCGCCCGTGCCAGAGCCTGCCGCGGCGGGCCCCCGAAGACCCGCGCCCGGACGATCCGCCGCCCGTTCCAGGGAAGAGAGCGGTTCGCTTCGGGCCGCAGGCCACCGGCATGCGGGGAACGGGCGCCGAGCCAAGATTGCAGCGATGTTCCGATCCGGCTGCGGATCCGGCGGGCGAGCACCGGCGCGGGTCCTTCGTTCCTGATTGCGACGACCACCGCACCGCGATCAACGATCGCGGGGGCGAGGGCATCGCACGGCCCGGGACGGTCCGCGACACCGACCATGGCGCCTGGGGCATGTGCCGCGTCTCGGGCGATCCCTTCCGGGCCGGGGCAGCCGGCAGCCACGACGACCAGGGCCGCATCGCGGAACAGACGGGCAGGGAGTCCGGCTGCCTGTTCGGCGCATCCGGTCGCCAGCGGTGCGGCCGGTCCGGGCACGGCCTCGCGGATGGCCAGCACGAGCTGTACCTGGGTGCGCTGCTTCAGAGGCGCCTTCTTCGCCGCGGCCTCGCCCCCGCCGGAGATGACGGCAGGCCGGCCGGTCAGCCGCAGGACCATCGGCACGGTCTTGATGCCGGTCCTTCGGGATCAGGCGGCAGGGGCATGCTTGTGGGCCGCCCAGAGAGCTTCGGCCCCGGCAGACGCGCCAGGCGTCGGCCGTGGGGCTTCGACCCCGGCAATCACGACGGCGCGGGCAAGGTGATCATCGCGGTCTGCGCCCCTGACTCAGCCGGCGCCTGCGGAGCTTGCGGCCCGTCTGCAAGGCGCCGCGGTTCGGGCGGGGACGGAGGCAGCGCCGTCCGCGGGTGTCCCTCGACGGGGCGCCAGGGAATGACCTCCCTGGACGGGTTTCGCTCGCATGCGCCACCTGCAGCCTTCGGGGTGCCCAGCCGCGCCTGACCGAGACGCGCCCCCGCCACCCGCTGCGAGGCGAGGCAGGGCGGATGGAACATCCCCCGCGCCACCGCCACCGATCCGGCGGGATCGGTCATCCGCCAGACCGCGTTGGTGCCTAAGCGCTGGCCCGGCCCCTCTCGCAGGCGCAGCAGGTCGGATAGCCGTGGCGCGAAGCGTGCACGCAGCAGGAAGGCGATGCCGTCGCGAGCGAGCCGGCAGGGCATCCTCCGGGTCTGGAGCACGCCCGATTCCGGCCTGCGCCGGCGCAGGCTCCATTCCGGCTCCGTCCGACCGCGGCGGCACCCGGCCGTGCGGCAGGACACGCTCCCCGGACTGCGCGCCAAGACGCGCCGCCGGCCGCAACCCGGGCAGGACCAGGCGGCATCCTGCGGCAGGGATCGGCCAGTTGGGATCGGCCGGCGGCATGGGGGCCGGACGGAGCCGAGCGCGCGGGTTCAGACGGCGATCTCCTCGGGGCATTCGCCGCGCCAGCGCATCACCATCGGCAAGGCGCCGACGGCATGAGGATCTGCCCGGCGCGGGAGGATCGGGCCCGCGGCCGTCCCGGCCGCTTCCGCAGCCGGATGCCGGGCGCGGCCGGGACCCGGCCCGCGATCCGGAGGCGGCGGGCCAGACTCATTCCGCAGCCTCCGGACGCATGGCCAGAAGGGCGGCCAGTTCGGGGCGACAGCCACCGCAAGCGGTGCCGGCCTGAACGGCAGAGCCGATCGCCTCGACGCTGCGCAGGCCCCGTTCGGAAATCGCCCGCAGGATCGTGTTGCGCCCGACATTGAGGCAGGAGCAGAGCGTTGGGCCGGGGTCGGGCTGACCTTGCGCCGGGCGGCCGGCGAGGATTTCGGCCCCGGCCGTGCCCAGCAGGGCGACCACATGGTCACGCGCCAGCTCCACCGGTTCGGGCGCGACGAAGAGTGCGGCCAGAGAACGCCCCTCCTCCGTGAAGGCGAGGCGCAGGCTGCCGCGGCCGGGATCCTCGACCCTCAGGCAGCAGGCATCGGGCAGCCCGAACAATGAACGGGCCCAGGCTTCCCAGTCTGCGGGCGGACTCATGCCGGCCAGTTCGCAGCGCCAGCCGGTTTCGGTCCGGGCCCGCGCCCAGTAGACCGCATCGGGATTCATGGAGGTGCGGGCGACTGCGAAGCCATACCAGGCCGGCGCCAGGGGCGCGACGGTCACGACGGCGGCCTTGCTTTCGGGTTGGCCCGAGATCGGATCGGTCACGGAGGCGACCAGGGCATCGATCCGGCCCGTTGGTGCCGTGTCGGCGGTCCAGTGGATCGGGGCAAAGACCTGCCCGCGCTGCACCCGGTCGGTTACCGCCACACGCAGGATCGCCCGCCCCTGCGGGGTGCTCAGCCGCGCAAGCGCCGCCGGCTCCAGTCCCAGGTCGGCGGCGTCGACGGGGTGGATCTCGACGAAGGGTTCGGCGATGTGCCGGCTGAGCGCCGGTGCCCGGCCGCTGCGCGTCATCGTGTGCCACTGGTCGCGGATGCGGCCGGTATTGAGCCGAAAGCGGCGGCGCGGCCCGGTCGCGACCGCAGGCGGGCGCGGCGTGACCGGCACCATGCGCGCGCGGTGGTCGGGGGTGAAGAAGCGGCCATCGCCGAAGAAGCGCCCGCCCCGCCGGCGGGGTCCGACCGGCCAGCGCGTGGGCGGAAGGGTGTCGTAATCGCACGCCGCAAGGTCCGAGATGTCGAAGTCCAGCCCCATCTGCCCGGCAATGGACGAAAGCGCCGCATGTTCGGCAAAGACCTCGGCGGGGCTTGTCCAGCCGAAGGCCTCGCCCCAGCCCATCCGGCCGGCCACATCGGCAAGGATGCGCCAATCGTCGCGCGGCCCTTCAGGGGCGGACAGGAAGGGGCGCTGGCGACTGATGGTGCGATCGGAATTGGTGACGGTGCCGGATTTCTCGCCCCAGGCGGTGGCCGGGAGCACGACATCGGCAAGGCGCGTCGTATCGGTCCGGGTGATGTCGCTAACGACGACGAAGTCGCAGAGGCGGATCGCGGCTGCCACGGCATCGGCATCCGGCATCGAGACCGCCGGGTTGGTGTGGATGATCCACAGCGCGCGGATCTGCCCGTGCGCTGCGGCGCGGAACATCTCGACCGCCTTCAGCCCCGGTCCCTGCGGCATCCGGGGGCTGCCCCAGAACGCCTGCACCGCGGCCCGATGGGCCGGGTTCTCGATCTCGAGATGACAGGCCAGGGTGTTGGCCATGCCCCCCACCTCGCGTCCGCCCATTGCATTGGGCTGACCGGTGACCGAGAAGGGCCCCGTCCCCGGCCGCCCGATGCGACCACTGGCCAGATGGCAGTTCAGGATCGCGTTCACCTTGTCGGTACCCGAGGAGGACTGGTTGATCCCCTGCGAAAAGACGGTCACGACACGCTCGGTGGAGCAGAACCAGTCAAGGAAGATGGACAGATCGGCCGTGCGCAGGCCGGTTGTGCCCGGGTCGGAGGCGCGGGCCGCGGCAAGAGCCGCATCGAAGCCCGCGACATGGGCGGCGACAAAGGCATGATCCACCGCGCCGCGATCGGCCAGCGCGGTGAGCACGGCATTGAACAGCGCCGCATCCGATCCCGGCATGATGGGCAGATGCAGGTCGGCGATCTCGCAGGTCGCGGTGCGGCGCGGATCGATCACCACCACCTTCGTCCCGCGCGCGGCCCGGGCGGCGGCCAGGCGCTGATACAGGACCGGATGACACCAGGCGAGGTTCGACCCTGCCAGCACCACCAGATCGGCCAGTTCCAGATCCTCGTAGAGGCCCGGCACCGTGTCGGTGCCGAAGGCGCGGCGATGCCCTGCCACGGTCGAGGCCATGCACAGGCGCGAATTGGTATCGACATTCGCGCTGCCCATGTAGCCCTTCATGAGCTTGTTGGCGACGTAGTAATCCTCGGTCAGCATCTGACCGGACAGGTAGAACGCCACGCTGTCCGGCCCGTGTTCCTCGAGCGCCGCGGCGAAGCGTTGCGCCACCAGGTCGAGCGCCGCATCCCATCCGGCCGGCCGGCCGGCGATCAGCGGGCAGAGAAGCCTCCCCTCGAGCCCCAGCGTCTGTCCCAGCGCCGCGCCCTTGGAGCAGAGCCGTCCGCGGTTCGCGGGATGATCCGGGTCCCCCGCGATGCGCGCCCCGCCCGTGCCGTCGGGCGTCGCCAGAATGCCGCAGCCGACACCGCAATAGGGGCAGGTGGTGCGGATGCTCATGCCGCCTGCTCCGGCAGAAGCCGTGAGGCATCGATCAGGATGCGCCCGCCCTCGATGCGCGCGGGATGGGTCGCAACCCCCCCGGCCTCTGCCTCGCGTGCCTGCCCATCGGTCAGACCGATCACCAGGCCATGCAGCGGGCAGGTCACGGCATCGCCGTGCACGATCCCCTCCGAAAGCGGCCCGCCGCGATGCGGACAGCGGTCGTCGAGCGCGAAGACGCGGTCGTCCTCGGTGCGGAAGACCGCCACGCACCCTTGCGGCGTGCGCAGGACGCGGGCTCCGCGACGGGGGATGTCCTCCAGCGCGCCGATATCGACCCAGGTCATTCCGCCGCCTCCGCCGTGATCCGGGCCAGCGGGGCGAAGGCCGCCCGCGCCTGGGGCGTGGTCCGTTCGGCCCAGGGGTCCTTCTGGAACACCGCCTGGGCGCGGTCGAAGCGCGCGATCAGGGCAGTGCGGCTGCTCCGGTCCTCGACCACCTGTTGGCGCACCCAGTCCAGCCCCACCTTCGCCAGCCACCTGTAGGGCCGATCCAGGTAGTTCGCGCTTTCGCGGTAGAGCTGGACGAAGGCCACGACGATCTCGACCGCCTCGTCCTCGGAGGCGACCTTGGCGAGCCGTTCGGTGGCCTTCAGGTCCATGCCTGCGGCCCCGCCGACGCCGATCTCGTAGCCCGAGTCGACACAGACGATGCCGACGTCCTTGCAGGTCGCCTCGGCGCAGTTGCGCGGGCAGCCCGAGACGGCGAGCTTGACCTTGTGCGGCGTCCAGGCGCCCCAGAGCCGGCGCTCGAGCCGGATGCCGAGGCCCGTGCTGTCCTGCGTTCCGAAGCGGCAGAAATCCGAGCCGACACAGGTCTTCACCGTGCGCAGCGCCTTGCCGTAGGCGTGACCGCTGACCAGACCGGCGGCGTTCAGGTCCGCCCAGATGTGCGGCAGGTCTTCCTTGCGCACGCCAAGCAGGTCGATCCGCTGCCCGCCCGTCACCTTGACCGCCGGCACGCGGTATTTCTCGGCTGCGTCGGCGATGGCGCGCAGCTCCTTCGGGGTGGTCATGCCACCCCACATGCGCGGGACGACGGAATAGGTGCCGTCCTTCTGGATGTTGGCATGGTTTCGCTCGTTGACGAAGCGGCTCTGCGGATCGTCACGGTAGGTCTCGGGCCATTCGGCCAGAAGGTAGAAGTTCAGCGCCGGGCGGCAGGTGGCGCAGCCGCAGGAGCTCTTCCAGCCCAGTTCCTGCATCACCGCCGGCATCGATTTCAGCCCCCGCGCCCGGATCAGGCGCCGGACATCCTCGTGCGCAAGCTCGGTGCAGCCGCAGATCGGGCGGCGGACGGGCTTCTGGAAGGCCTCGCCCAGCGCGCTGGCAAGAAGCTGTTCGACCAGCCCCGTGCAACTTCCGCAGGACGCGCTGGCCCTGGTCCGCGCGCGCACGGCGCCCAGGTCGCTGGCGCCGCCGTCGATGGCAGCGAGGATCGTCCCCTTGCAGACGCCGTTGCAGCCGCAGATTTCTGCCTCAGGCGGCAAGGCTGCAACGGCTGCCAGAGGGTCCGGCGCGGTTCCCCCCTGATAGGCGGGTCCGAAGATCAGCGCATCGCGCATCGGCGCGATGTCGGTGCCGTCCCTGATCAGACCGAAGAACCAGGCGCCGTCGGCGGTATCCCCGTAGAGCACCGCCCCGACCAGGCGGCTGCCCTCGATCACCAGCCGCTTGTAGACCCCGCGTCCGGGATCGCGGAACACGATATCCTCGCGCCCCGGTGCCTCGGCGAAATCGCCCGCGCTGAAGAGCTCCACCCCCGTGACCTTCAGCCGGGTCGCCGTCTGGACCGGGCGGAAGACGGCCTCTGTCCCGGTCAGGCTGGCCGCCGCGACCTTCGCCTGATCGTAGAGCGGCGCGACCAGACCGAAGGTCTGACCCTGATGCTCGACGCATTCCCCGACCGCGAGAATGGCGGGGTCCGACGTCCGCATCCGGTCGTCCACCACGATCCCCCGGGCCACCGTCAGCCCGGCCTCGGCGGCAAGGCGTGTCTGGGGCCGGATGCCGACGGCCATGCAGACCAGATCGGCGGCATAGAGCGTGCCGTCCTCGAGCTTGACGGCCTCGACCCGGTCGGTCCCCAGGATGGCGGCGGTTGCCCCCCGGCAATGCACCCGGATTCCGCGTGCCTCGAGATCCTTCTGCAAGAGGTAACCGGCCGCCGGGTCGAGCTGGCGCTCCATGAGATGGCCCATCAGGTGGACCACCGTCACCGCCATGCCGCGTCGGGCCAGGCCCGCCGCCGCCTCGAGCCCTAGAAGGCCTCCGCCGATCACCACGGCCCGGCTTCCCGGACGGCTTGCGGCGGCGATCATCGCCTCGGTGTCGTCTAGATCGCGGTAGGTGACCACGCCCGGCAGGTCATGCCCCGGCACCGGAATGACCACGGGGGCCGAGCCGGTGGCGATCACCAGCCGGTCGTAGGGCACCTCGCCTGCGGGGGCGCAGACCACCTGCCGGTCGCGGTCGATCCGCTGCACCGCCTCGCCGAAGCGGCAGGTGATGCCGTGCCGGGCATACCAGGCTGCGTCGTGGGTGATGATCTCGGCATAGCTCCGTTCGCCGGACAGGACGGGCGAGAGCATGATGCGATCGTAATTGCCCCGCGGCTCGGCGTTGAACAGCGTGATGTCCCAGGCATCCGGCGCGGCGGCCAGCAGATGTTCGAGCATCCGGCCCGAGGCCATGCCGGCCCCGATGACGACAAGTCTGCGTTTCATGGGCATCACTCGGCAGCAGCCACCAGACGGTGGCGTTCGTGCAGGAAGCGCAGCATGGCCTGCCGCGCGCGCAGATAGGCGGGCTCGGTCGCCGCCGCGATGCGGTTGCGCGGGCGGGGCAGCGGCACCTCGAGGACCTCGCCGATGGTCGCGGCAGGACCGTTCGTCATCATGACGATGCGGTCCGCCAGCAGCGCCGCCTCGTCCACGTCATGGGTGATCATGATCATGGTGTTGCCGAGACGGGCGTGGATCTCCATCACCGCATCCTGAAGATGCGCGCGCGTCAGCGCATCGAGCGCCCCGAAGGGTTCGTCCAGGAGAAGCACCTTCGGTTCCATCGCCAGCGCGCGTGCGATGCCGACCCGCTGGCGCATCCCGCCCGAGATCTCGGCCGGGCGCTTGTCTGCGGCATGGCGCATCTGGACCAGATCGAGGTTGTGGAGTGTCCATTCGTGCCGTTCGGCGCGGCTCTTGCGGGTGCGGAAGACCTTGTCCACCGCCAGCCGGACATTGCCGTAGACGGTGAGCCAGGGCAGCAGGCTGTGGTTCTGGAACACCACCGCGCGCTCGGGGCCGGGAGCGGTCACCTCGCGTCCTTCGAGCAGAACGCCGCCTTTCGTGGCTTCGGTCAGACCGGCGATCAGGTTCAGGAGCGTGGATTTGCCGCAGCCCGAATGCCCGATGATCGCGACGAATTCACCTCGGCCGATCGTCAGATCGATATCGCGCAGGACCTCGGTCCGGCGGTTGCCCGCCACGAAGGTCTTCTCGACCCGCGAGATCTTCAGGTATCCCATGGATCAGACACCCCCGGCGCCGCGGGTGACGAGGCGGCCCGTCACGGCCACCAGGCGGTCGAGCAGCAGGCCCACCAGGCCGATGTAGACGAGCGCGACGATGATGTCGGTCAGCCGGGAGGAGTTCCACGCATCCCAGATGAAGAAGCCGATGCCCACACCGCCGGTCAGCATCTCGGCCGCGACGATGGCAAGCCAGGACAGTCCGATGCCGATGCGCAGCCCCGAGAAGATGTAGGGCGCGGCTGCGGGAACCATGATGCGGAAGAAGAACTCCACCTGACCGAGGCGCAGAACCCGGGCGACGTTGCGGTAGTCGGCAGGAATGTTGCGCACGCCGGCGGCCGTGTTGATCAGGATCGGCCAGATCGCGGTGATGAAGATCACGAAGATCGCGGCGGGCCGGTTGTCCATGAAGGCCGCCAGGCTGATCGGCAACCAGGCCAGTGGAGGCACCGTCCGCAGGACCTGGAAAAACGGATCAAGCCCCCGCATAAGCCAGATCGACTGCCCGATGATCGCGCCGAGGAGCACCCCGGTCACGGCGGCGAGGCCGAAGCCGTAGAGGACACGCTCCAGCGAGGTCAGCACCCGCCATCCGAGGCCGACATCCTGCGTGCCATGGACATAGAAGGGCCGAAGGATCAGTTCGGCCGAGTCCCGCCAGACCGCCGAGGGCGGCGGCAGGGTGGCGCCGGGGCCGTTCGTCGCAAGCTCCCAGACGATGAGGACCGCCAGCCCCACCAGGGCGGGAGGCAGCAGGCTGGCCGCGAGCCCTGCCCCCCACTGCCTCGGTGCCGGTCTGGCAGCAGGCCGGATGCGCAGCCGGGTCACGCGGGCGAGCTGGACCGGTGCTGCAGTCTCCTGCGGGATCTGACGTGCAACGCTGCTCTGCATCGGCAGATCCTCAGGACAGGGCCGTGATGGCGAGGCTGGCCAGATAGGCCTGGGGATCGGCGGGATCGAAGAGCTTCCCGTCGAAGAAGGTCTCGACCCCCCGGCTGGGACCGAAGGCCGCGGTGTCCAGCCCCAGCTCCCGCGCGGCCTCCAGCCAGAGATCCGCCCGGTTCGTCCGGTCCACCACTGCGCGCATGTCGAGATCGGCCGGCAGATAGCCCCAGCGGATGTTCTCGGTCATGAACCACAGGTCGAGGCTGGGCCAGGGATAGGAGATGCGCCCGTTCTCGCCCCAGAACTTCATCTCGAGCCCGGTCGCGGTCTCCACCCGGCCGTTGCCGTAGTTCACATCGCCCCGCAGCCGGCCGATGATGTCGGCGGGGGGGACGTTGCACCACTGCCGCCGTCCGACGATCTCGGCAAGCTCCTCCTTGTTGGCCATGTCCTCGCACCACATCTGCGCCTCCATCACGGCCATCAGGATGGCGCGGGTGGCGTTCGGATGCGCATCCACCCAGTCGGCGCGCATGCCCAGGACCTTTTCGGGATGGTTGCGCCAGATCTCGCCCGTCGTTGCGGCGGTGAAGCCGATGCCCTGATTGACAAGCTGTTCGTTCCAGGGCTCTCCCACGCAGAAGCAATCGGTCGTCCCGACACGCATGTTGGCCACCATCTGCGGTGGCGGCACGACGATCAGCTTGACGTCGGTCATCGGGTTGATCCCCCCCGCCGCCAGCCAGTAGCGCAGCCACAGGTCGTGCGTGCCGCCGGGGAAGGTCATCGCGGCGGTCACCTCGCCGCCTGCGGCGCGCTTGGCGGCGAAGGCGTCCCTCAGGGCAGCGCTGTCCAGCTGCACGCCGGTGTCGGCATAGGCCTGCGCGATCGAGATGCCCTGACAATCCGCGTTCAGGCCGAGGAGGTTGTACATCGGCGTCGGCTGGTTGTTCTGCATCACAGTGCCGAGAGTGTAGAGAAACACCTTCGGCCGCAGGACATGCCCGCCGTCGATGCCCCCCGCTGCGGATCCCAGCGCCATGTTGTCGCGCGTGGCACCCCAGCTTGCCTGTTTCACGATCTGCATCTCGCTCATGCCGTGACGCGCGAAGAAGCCCTTCTCCTCAGCGATGATCAGGGGGGCGGCATCGGTCAGGGCGATGTAGCCGAGGGTGGCGCCCCGAACTTCCGGACCCGCTGCGGCGGCCCAGGCTCCTCCGGGAAGAAGGGCACGGGCCGCGGCGAGCGTCGCGGCGGCACCGGCGCTGGCATTCAGCAGGGATCGGCGGGTGATGGCATGGGTCATGTCGCACTCCAGATGGCGTCCGGCCGGGCCTCGGCACGGGTTCGGACCGCGCAGCAAGGGCTGCGCATGGGCTGTCGTTCGGGGAGTCGCTACGGTGCGAGCGTTGCAGTGACGGGCCGTTCCGGCCGTCTCCCGCAGGGGGCCGACATCGTTGCCGGCCCCCTCACCTTGAGCCCTTGCGCGCACAGTGCAACGGATTGCTGCACGTGCGAAGTGATCGGGCGGAGAGGCGGCGCGTGACTGGCGCAAGAATTCAGCAATCCGGCCGCGTCGGATCAAAGATTGCGCGATCGAAGAACACGTCGCGCGGCAGGATCATCGTGCCGCGCTCGGATGCGACGGCCGTCGGATGATCGAGCGCCCCCTCGATTCGCGACGAGGCACCGGGCAGATCGGCGCCGACACCGCGAAGGTTGGCGCGGTAGAGATCGGTCCGGCAGATCGCCATGGCCGCGCCCACCGCGGCGGCCACATCCAACCCGTGGATCCGAGCCAGCTGGCACGCGAACCAGGCCGCCTGCGAGCGCCAGGGGAAGGCCGCTGCGCCGGCGTGGAAGCGGATCATGTCGCCCACCCGCCGCTCCTCGCCGCGGGTTGAGATCACCATCTGCCCGCTCAGGGCGCGGTCGAGCAGCTCGGGCGGGGCGTTCACGTGTTCGGACCGCGCGAGAAGGTCTGCAACCGTGGCGCGGTTGGCCGGCATGTCCATCCAGCGTCCGGCCTGCCAGACCGCACGCATCAGGCGCGCCACCGTCTCGGGTTGAGTTCCGATCCAGTCGTGGCGCGCGGCGAGCACCTTTTCCGGTGCCGCAGCCCAGATCGCGGCACCGGGCAGCAGAAGCGCCCCCACGCCCCGTTCCACCGCGACCGACCCCCATGGTTCGCCCACGCAGAAGGCGTCAATCTCGCCCGCGGCCAGCGCCTCGGCCATCTGCGGGGGCGGGATCGTGTGCAAGCTGAAGGCCGGGCCTTCGCCCGCCAGCCAGTGCCGGACCAGCGCAGCATGGGTGGAAAAGGGGAAGGGCACGCCGATGCGCAACTCGCCCGTCACGGCTGCGGCCAGGCCGGCCCGCGCCGCTTTCGCATCGACGAAGTCGAAGCCGAAGCCCATGCCCCGCAGTCGCGTCTCGATCGCCGACGAGACCCCCAGCACATCGCCATTGACCGACAGCACCTGCAGGATGTCCAGCCGCGCCACCGGTCCGACGAGCCCCAGGGCGATGGCGACGGGGATCGGCGCCAGCATCTGTGCGGCCTCGACTTGCCCCCAGAGGACCATGTCGCGCAGACTGGACCACGAGGGTGCCGCGCACAGCTCCAGCGCAAGGCCTTCCGCTTCGGCAAACCCCATCTCGCGTGCCACGATGATCGGGGCCGCATCGAGCAGCGGCACGAAACCCAGGCGCAGCGCCGGCGGGCTCATGACAGAAGCCCCGCCGCGGTGACCAGCGCCGCCGCGACCTCTGCCAGCCGCCTGCCCTGATCCATCGCGGTGCGACGCAGCAGCGCATAGGCCTCTTCCTCGCCGATGCCGCGGGCCTTCATCAGGATTCCCTTGGCACGGTCGATCATCTTGCGTTCCTCCAGGGCCCGGCGCGTGGCCTCGAGCTCCAGACGCATCCGGCGGAACATCTGGAACCGGGCGATGGCGGCATCCATCACCGCCGCGACACGGTCCGGTCGCAGGCCGTCGATCACATAGGCCGAAACACCGGCCTCGATCGCCTGTCGCGTCAGGTCGGCGTCGGTGCGATCGACGAAGAAGGCGACTGGTCGTTCGAACGGTCCCGAGGCCGTCGCCATCGCCTCGAGCGTGTCGCGCGATGGATCGGCCATGTCGATCAGCACGATGTCGGGGGCCAGGTCGCGGACCTTGCGGGCCAGTCCCGTCGCCTCGGCGATGACCGTCACATGATGGCCAAGCGGTCGAAGGCTGTCGATCAACAGCCGGGCGCGCGTTTCGTCCGGCTCCACGATCACGATTCGCAAGCTCATGGGGCCGGGCTAGGCAGCGCCGGAGGCGGCCGCAACCGATGGTCCCCCTCGGACGGCGGGACGCGCTGAAACAGCTCCAGAAGCGGGCACATCCTGCGTGGTTTGCTGCTTCTGCGGGCGACAGGCGGCATAAGCGTCGCCAACCGGCCGCCCGCGAAGCGACGTCGGCCGCGCGGGGGCCCATCCCCGCGCGGCCGCCCGGGGTCGGTGCGCCGGGAAGACGAGACCCCCCGGGGTCGCACCCGCCGCAGGGCCCAATGGCGCGGCGTTCGGCCAGCGCCCCGTCGCCTTCGGCGACATCTGCAAGCGGCCGTTCGCGATCGCAGACGCGGCCCGGGTTCATCGGACGCCGCAGGATCAGGCCGATAAGATGCGGCAGGAAGCGGCGCACCGGGGCGGGGCCGTCCATCAGCCCGACCTGGGCAAAGAACAGTTCCTGCCCGTCGATGGCCGGGCCATGAGGCACGCCGACGAGCCCCACCCCGGGACCCGGCCTGCGCGGCGAGGATCGCCTGGTTCATGGCCTCCTTGGTGCCCATGCATTCCGGCAGGGCATGCGCTCCGACGCCGAGGGTCAGTTGGCGGATCTCTGCGACGCCTTCCTCGCCGCGGCCCTGGAGGGTCTTGCCGGCGCAGGTTTCGAGCGCCGGCTCCCGGCGCGGCCTGGGCTGTCCGACCCTGTGGCAGGGTGAAGGCTCTCGCCACGCCCGGGGTCCTGTCCGACCTTCACGACGGCATGCCGCCCGACGGGCGGGCCGCCTGGGCGCGAGCGATCGCAGGTCGGTTGCAGCCTTCCGAGGCTGCGGAGCCGCGATAGATCGCGCTTCTCGATACCGGCATCGGGCTGCATCATTCCCCGGCGCGGCCCTTCCCCGGCCCGGCCGACCGGCACGCCGCGGAACCGGGATGGGGTCTGGACGGCTCTGTCGCACGGATCGGGTGAGAGGCAGGGCTCCCCTTTCCCGGCCAGAGCTGTCCTGCGACCACCGTGATGGGTGTTCCGCGTGCGGCGGACCCGTTGTGGACGGCGACGCGGACCCGGAACCCAGCGACCTGACGCTCGAGCTTCCGGCCCGCGAGACCTTGGCCGAGGAGCCTGACGCGGGGCCTCCTGGTCTCGGCCCGGCTTCGGCGGTGGCATCCGCTCCGTCGTCGCCGGATGGTTCGGTCGCCGCGCGTCGATCTCCGCAGCATCTCGCTGCGGGCGACCGCACCGACAGTGGGGGGCGTCCAGGGGTCCGCCATCCTTCCGCGGCGGTGCGCTCGCCGCGGTGCCTCGGGCGGGGGGGGGCGTCATGGCACGTGCCGGTGTGGCGGGCGCCGTCGGTGGCGAGGGAGGCGATCTCCCGATCGGGTGGGAACCGGTCGGGCACCTCCGCCAGCATCCCTCCGCTGCCGGTTCGCTCGAAGCGGTGGCGCTCACCGGCTCGACAAGGCCCACATCGCTTGCGGCGAACTCGGCCGCCCGGCCAGCGCACCCGGCGGCTGCGTCGCGCGCGCCTTGCGGCTCGGTTCGTTCCTGAGCGCGATGGGGACAGGGGGCGACGGTTCGGCCGGGTTGGACCTCAGGCTGTTGGAAACACCACGAAAAATCCGACCGCACCGGCTCCCGTGAGGTTCGCCCGACCGCGGGCGGAGCGCCGTTCGGGGCCCGGGCCGGGCCACACCCGGTGCCAGAGGTCCGCAGGGAGGCAAAGCCCTTCCAAACCGCACCGGTTTCCGCACCACAAGGGGCGCCGGCGCGGGTTCGAAACGGGGAGGCTGGCGGAGGGAGAGGAACTCGGAGCGAACTTTCTCCACTGATCTCAAACACCGTACTGGTTCGCTATTAGCTGAATCACCGGTAGCGAAGAGCCCATGTCATCCAACCGGGTGCTGGGCCGCAAAGAGGTTTGCCTCCGCGCGAAGCCATTCGCAAAACAACGCCGATTTTCGATGGGGGCGCTTGCGGCGCAGGGCGACGTAGTCTTGCCCGCTTTCTACGAAGCCGTGGGGCGCCACCAGTCGCCCCGCGAGGATGTCGTCGGCCACCAGCGGCCAGGGCGCTATGCACACGCCGAGCCCGGCCGTCGCGGCCTCCAGCATGAAATAGAAGTGCTCGTATTCCGTCCCGGCGGCGGGCGGTGGGGTCCGCCCCGTGCGGAAGAACCAATCCGCCCACGCATGAATGCGGGTTCGAGTGTGTAGGACGGGAATGCCGGAAAAGTTCGCCGAGGCCTTTCGGGCCAGCCGCGGCGCGAGAACCGGGCCGACGTGCTCGGCGAGCAGGCGGACGACCTCGGCGCCCTCGGGCCACGGTCCGGCCCCGACACGGATCGCCACGTCGAAGCCGTCGCGCGCCAGGTCCACGGGGTTGTCGGAGGCCGTAAGCCGCACCTCGATCGCCCGATGGGCAGCCTTGAAGCGGTGCAGCCGCGGGATGAGCCAGCGCATGGAGAAGGTGCCGAGGCACGACACGTCGAGAGGTCCTTCCTCCGTGTCGGCCACCAGCCGCACGGCCACGTCGATCTGGTCGAAGGCGGTGGTGAGGCCCGGCAGCAGGGCGCGGCCGGCCTCGGTGAGCCGCAGCGCGTTCTTCGGCCCCTCGAAGAGCTTCACGCCCAGCACGGCCTCGAGGTGCTTCACCTGACGGCTGACGGCGCTGTGGGTGACGTTGAGCTCGCCGGCGGCGAGCGTCATCTGCCCGTGACGGCCGGCCGCCTCGAAGGCGCGCAAGGCATTGAGCGAGGGGATGCGGCGAGCCATGTACGTTTTCGGAACACTCTGCGTTCGATCATATCGCTTTTCGCAGCGGTTTCCATGGGGTTCTCTGGCTTCATGGAGCGCGCCGACGATCCGAAAGAGAACATTCCGAACATTCTGACGAGGCTTGCTCGACTGCTTGCGCTGTGGGCCGCCCGCTCCTCGCAGCGCCGCGCGCTCGCGGAGCTCGAACCCGACCGGCTCGAGGACATCGGCATCGACCGCACCGCGCGTGACCGGGAGTGCCGCAAACGCTTTTGGGAGAAGTAGATGGAGCCGCTCGTCTTCCTGGCGGTGCTCTTGGCCGCCGCGTTTCATGCCGGCTGGAACGCCATCGTCAAGATCGATCTCGATCGCTTCCTGTCCATCACGCTCATCTCGCTGGCGGCAGGCATCGTCGCCGTCGCGGCACTTCCCTTCGTCGCCGTACCGCGGGCGTCCGCCTGGCCCTGGCTGGCCGTCTCCGGGCTTCTGCATACGGGCTACAAGATCTTCCTCGTTCAGGCCTACCGGGCCGGAGACTTGGGACAGGTCTATCCCATTGCCCGGGGCGCTGCGCCGCTACTCGTCTCGCTTGCGATGCTCGCCATCGGCGAGGTGCTGACGGCGCATGCCACCGTGGGAATCGCTCTCCTCGTGGGCGGCGTCTGGCTCATGTCCGTTCGGGGCGGGCGCGATCTGGCGAAACTCGAAGGCCGGGCCGTTGCCTTTGCCCTCGCCACATCCGTCTTAATCGCGAGCTACACCGTCACGGACGGCCTCGGGGCGCGGATCAATGGCGATGCCCACGGCTATGCTGTCTGGCTCTTCGTCCTGGACGGCCTGCTGATGCTTGCGCTCCTGCTGCTGATGCGTGGCCGATGCGGGCTCGGAGCCATGCGCCCCTTTCTCGTGAGCGGGCTAGCCGGCGGGGCCATGTCGCTCGGCGCCTACTGGATCGTGATCTGGGCGGCGACGGTAGCGCCGATCGCCATGGTGGCTGCCTTGCGCGAGTCGAGCGTTCTGTTTGCGGGCGCGATTTCCGTCCTGATCCTGCGCGAGCCGCCGACCCGATGGCGCCTGCTGTCGGCCCTCGTCATCGTCGTCGCCATGGCCCTGATGCGGGCACGCTAGTGTTCTGACTCATTCATTTGCATCTGCCAGAGATCATTGCCAGGGCTTTCTTGGCGCGGCGGTGCTTGGCGATGATGGCGGGTGCTTTGGCGGTCCATTGGAAAGGCTTCGGGGCGGCGCTCGTCTTGACCCTGTGCCACGGCACGGACATTAAGATTGCAAGCTCTCTTCGTCGGGCGAGATCGGGACCGAAGGGCGAAGCGACGCTCTAGCGATAGCGAAAATTGCACCCGGTCCGGCCGCCGCGTCGGCTCTTGCGCTCGAAATTTCTGGGAACTGACAGAGGGGAACGACTCTTGCACCAACACGCCCTTCGCAATCGCGCGCCAAGGCTGCGCAACGACGCGAAACTCCACGAATGCAGACTCGTCGCCAACCAAATCTATTACACACGAGCCGTGATGCGCGCGGCAGTACGGATGTCGGCTATCTGCACGCCGAGAGCCATGAGTGTTTGGCGCAGGTCATTGAAAACCGGCTGCGCCCCCTCAGGATCAGCAATCGTTAGTATCGCGGTGAATGGTACCCTATCATCGGGCATTTCCTCACCCGCACGCGTCAAGTAGTTGACGGCAAGCCGCCAGTTCGATGACGCACCGACGCCGCGCGGCATCGTTTTGGCGAAGACCTTGACCGGACTCCATTTCAGACCGTGCTCTATGAGTTCGGCTTCGATAACCGGAATTTCGGTAACCGTCCGGCCTGACCGCTCTGCCGGTGGCGCTGCGTAGAGGATAGTGTCCACTATCGGATAATGGACACTATCGGGGTGGTTTGTGACGAAGCGGCGGAAGCGTCGGGTCTGGTCTGACGACGAGAAGCGGATGATCTGCGGGCAGACGCGTGTGCCCGGCGTGTCGGTGAGCCAGGTTGCCCGGCGCTATGATGTGAACGCCAATCTGGTCTTTGCGTGGCTGCGTGATCCTCGGTTTGCAGATGCCGCCGCGTCCGATGTCGCGCGCTTTCTGCCGGTGGAGATCGTGGCGGAGGCGAAGGCGCCTGTGGCGATGCCTGTCGTCGAGAACCACATCGAGATCGAGCTGGCGGGCGGTCACCGGATGCGGGTCAGCGGCAGCTACGATCCCGAGGCGTTGGCGCGGCTGATCCGGGGCCTGACGGCGTGATCCCGGTTCCGGCCAACACGCGGGTCTGGCTGGCGGCGGGCGTCACCGACATGCGCAAGGGCTTTGCC
>JAOADN010000038.1 GCA_026417295.1 Paracoccaceae bacterium | reverse complement strand
ACGTCCTCGTGCTCGATGCAGAGCCAGCCGTCATAGCCGGCCATGCGCAGGCGATAGCAGAAGCGGCGCCACCATTCCCCGCCGTGGCCGAAGCCCAGCGTGATGTAGGACCAGGCCCTGGCCGGGATGTCCATGAGGCTGCCGTTCTCGAGCAGCCCCGTGGTCGCCTGGACCGGGGCATTCAGGAACGTGTCCTTGGCATGGACATGGAACAGGGCGGGGCCGAGCGCCTCGGCGGCGACCAGCGGATCGGCGCCCATCCAGAACAGGTGGCTGGGGTCCAGGTTCGCACCGATGACCGGTCCGATGGCGGCACGCAGCCTCAGCAGCGACGGAACGTTGTAGACGCACTGGTTTCCGTGAAGCTCGAGCGCGATCCTCCCGACCCCGCAGGATGCGGCGAGGTCCGCGATCTCCGCCCAGAAGGGAAGAAGCCTCTCCTCCCACTGGAAGCGCAGGATCGCCTGCGTCTCGGGCGGCCAGGACGAGACGACCCAGTTGGGCATCAGGTCTCCGTCGCGGCCGGGCGGCAGCCCCGACATGGTGCAGACGGTCGTGACTCCCATCTCGCCCGCCAGGCGGATCGTGTCGCGCAGCCCCTGCGCCTGGGCCGGATCGGTCGGATGAAGGGGGTTGCCGTTGGCGTTCAGCGCGACGAGCTGAAGCCCCCGGTCGGCGAAGGCCCGCAGGAATGCCTGTCTTGCCGCGGCGCTGCGGCGCATCCCGGCAAGGTCGAAATGCGGCGCAGTCGACCATCCGCAGGCATTCACCTCGACACCCGCGACACCAAGGCGCACCGCCTGGTCGAGCATGGCCTCGAACGGGAGTCCGCCAAGGCTGTCGGAGACGAATCCGAGTCTCATGCGTAGAACTCCGGTTTCGCGATCAGGGCGACGGGCATCCGCCCCCCTTCGGCAAGGGCCCGCACCCCGGTCGCCGCCACCTGTGCGGCGGCATAGCCGTCCCAGGCCGAAGCTCCGCCCTCGGGGAAGTCCCCGGTCGCGGCGAAATGGAGGAAGGCGCGGTCCTGGGCGGCATAGGCGGCGGCGAAGCGGCCCCGCCAGTCCGCGTCGTAGGCGGTCGAGGAGGCAAGCCCGCCGTCCAGCCGCGTCCGCGCGGGCGTGGCCAGCGAAAGGCTCGCCGTCTCGCCCACAAGTTCGGCGCGCACGTCGTAGCCATAGGCGGCGTTGTTGTTGACCTCGACGGTGACGACCTGGCCGTCCGCCGTGTCGAGGACCATCACGACGGGCGCAACCAGCGCGTCCGACCGGCGCGGCTGGCAGGCGGTGATGCCCGTGATTTCGGTGCCGAGGACGTGGCGCGCGATGTCGAACTCGTGGGGCGCCGAATTGGTGATCGCCATCGCCCCGGTGAAGTCCGCGGCGGGTGTCGCGACGTTGCGGTGAAGGTTGTGCATCATCAGCGCCCGGCCCAGGCGGCCCTCGGTCAGGGCGCGCCGCATCTCGCCATAGGCGGCATCGAAGCGGCGCATGAACCCCACCTGGACAAGCCGCCGCCCGGCGGCCGCCTCGGCACGCATGACGGCCACGCATTCATCGGGCGACGGCGAGAGGGGTTTCTCGCAGAGGACGGGCTTGCCCATCCTGATGCAGGCAAGCGTCAGGGGCGCGTGGGTTGGATCGGGGCTTGCCACGATCACCGCATCGATGTCGGCGCGCACGATGGCGGCCTCGGGGTCGGTCACGGCGTCGGCCGCCCCGAGCCTGTCGGCAAGGCCGCGCGCGCGGGCGGCATCCATGTCGCAGATCACGCGCAGTGACGCGCCCGGCAGGTCTTCGGCCACGATACGCGCGTGATCGGCCCCCATGATCCCTGCACCAATGACGGCAATTCCGATGGTCATCCCGGTTCCCTGCTGCTGGTCCCTGTCCGTTCCGCCCGGGTTGCCCGGCCGGACCGCCTGATGTGCCCGCCCGCCGGGAGGTGACGGCGGGCGGGCATCTTGCGGGCGCACCGCGGCACGGAGCGCCCCGGGGAGAGGTCAGGCATGGGGTGGTGGCGGATGCCCCTCGTGACTGGCCATGTATCCCTCGATCTCGGCCTCGAGGCTGGCCATCGACGCGCCGCCCGCCATGAGGTCGGTGATCTCCTCCCGGGTCTTCTCGCCCTTGCGGAAATCGGCCGCAACGGCGCCGCGGATGAGCACCGTGAAATGGTCGCCCACCGACATCGCGTGCATCACCTGATGGGTGATGAAGATCACCGCAAGGCCGCGCCTCTTGGCCTCGTTGACGATGCGCAGGACATGGGTCGCCTGCTTCACACCCAGCGCGGCGGTCGGTTCGTCGAGGATCAGGACACGCGCCCCGAAATGCAGCGCCCGGGCGATGGCAAGGGCCTGCCGCTCGCCGCCGGACAGCCCTCCGACCAGCCGGTCGCCATCGTCGATCCGCGTGATGCCGAAGTCCCGCACCGCCTTGACTGCGATCTCGTTGGCGGTCCTGCGATCGTAGATCCGGAGCGGACCCCAGCGTTTCGTCGGTTCCGCGCCGACAAAGAACGACCGGCCGATCGACATCAGCGGGAAGGTCCCGCCGAACTGGTGCACCGTCGCGATTCCCCTGTCGGCGGCCGCGCGCGGCGTGTCGAAGGTGACCGTCCGGCCGTCCATCTCGATCGTCCCGCTGGTGGGCTGGTGGACCCCGGAGAGGATCTTGATGAGCGTGGACTTGCCCGCTCCGTTGTCGCCGAGAAGGCAGAGAACCTCGCCGGCGCGCACCTCGAGCGTGATGTCGTGCAGCACGTCGATTGGACCGAAGGACTTGCTGACGCCCCGCAGGGCAAGGATCGGGGCCGACATCACCTGTTCCCTTTCCTGGGTGTGTAGTTGAGGGCCATCTTGCGGAACGTGTTGTTCATCAGCACGGCTAGCAGGAGCATGACGCCGATGATCAGGCTGGACCAGTTCCGATCGAAGCTCGTGTAGTAGATTCCCTGGTTGACGACCGCGAAGGTGACCGTGCCGAGGAAGATGCCGATGACAGAGCCGAAGCCACCTGTCAGCAGCACGCCGCCCACCACGACGGCGATGATCGAGTTGAAGATGTAGGACTGCCCGCCCGAGACCTGGGCGGAGTTGAACAGGATCGCCTGGCACATGCCGACGAAGGCCGCGCTCGTCGCCGACAGGACGAACAGCACGATGGTCAGCCGCTCCGTGGGGATCCCGGCATTGCGGGCGCTGACCTTGTCCCCGCCCATGGCAAAGACCCAGTTGCCGTAGCGCGAGTAGTGCAGGAAGTAGATGTAGGCGCAGGTGGCGAGCAGCCACCACAGGATCAGGACCTGGAACTGCCCCTGGATGTAGAACGAGCCGAAGATCGCCTTGGCAAGGTCGGGCGCGGTGATGGCGACGCTCGTCGTGCCGGTGATCAGGACCGAGAAGCCGAGGACGAGGCCGGCCACCGAGAAGAGCGTGCCGAGGGTCACGATGAAGGAGGGCACCGCCGTGCGCACCACGAGGATCCCGTTCACCAGGCCGACGACGACCCCGAGCAGCAGCGCCGCCGGGATGCCGAGCCAGATCGGCAGGCCGTAGTGGCCCGAGATGATGGCCACCGTCATCGACCCCGCCGGCACCATCGAGCCGACCGAGATGTCGAGCTCGCCCGCGATCATCAGCAGTCCGATCGGGATGGCGATGATCCCCAGGCCCGCAGCCACGTTCATCCAGCTTGCGGTGCTGGCGACAGTGAGAAAGCCGAGGCCGCCGAAGATGGTGAAGAAGACCAGCATCCCGACTGTGCCGAGAAGGGCGCCCGCCTCGGGCCGCCTGAGCAGCGCCCCCAGCCGGCCGCTGCCGGACGTGCCTGCCGGGCCGGACATCCGTGCAGTTTCAGTCATCTTCTCCCCCATCCCTGGACCCGGCGGCATCCCGTCGGAAGGCTTCCTGCAGGCGTCCGGCCCGGCGAAGGGCGCGCGGGCCGGACAAAGGTTCGGGCGGCGCGCTCAGCGGGCGCCCGCGGCCACCCCGTTCAGCGTTGCGTCGATGTTGGTCGAATCGACAATTCCGGGGCCGGTCAGGACCGGGAAGGTCGGAAGCAGGTTGCCGAAGTCGATGTGCGAGGCAAGCAGCGTCACGCCGAGATTCGACTGAAGGTAGGGCTGCTGGTCCACCGCGAAGCCCTGCGTGCCCGCCTTGATGCGGTCGAGGCCGGTCTGGTTGAAGTCGAACGAACCGAGCATGACCTTGCCGGTCAGGCCCGCCTGCTCGATGCCGGTGGCGGCGCTGTCGGCATCGCCGGCCGAGATGGTGATCGCCCCGTCGATGGTCGTGTCCTTCAGAAGCGTCGCCTTGATCGCCTCGGCCACCGCCGTCGGGTCACCGAAGCTCGACGCGGGCAGCGGCAGCTGGTTCGAAACCGAGCCGGCCTTGGCCGCGCCGTCGGCCACGCCCTTGCAGCGCGCCTCGAGGTTTGCCGCGCCCGGCACGGTGTTGATGCAGATGATGTTCTTGACGCCCTTGGCGGCGAAATACTCGCCGGCCGCCAGACCGGCCTGGTATTCGTCGGTGCCGACGTAGTTGATCGCCCCCAGTTCGCGGGCCTTGTCGCCATTGCCGGCATTGATCAGGATCACCTTGATGCCCTTGGCGATGGCCTCCTTGATGGCCGGGTCCTCGGCCTCGGGCACCCAGTTCGGCACGACGATCCCGTTGGCGCCCTGGGCAATCGCCGTGCGCACGAGCTGCGCCGCGTCCGCGCCGAGGTTGTCGTAGGTCTGAAGCTGGAGGTAGGTGCATTTCCCGCCATTCGCGACGACGGCGAGGCAGGCATCGTCCATCCCCTTCTTGATCTTGTTCCAGAACAGGTCGTCAGCCTTGCCGCCGACGACGGCGATGTCGGCCGACACGGCCGCGGTGGCCGTCAGCGCAAGGGCCGATGCGGCCTGCAGAAGTTTCCTCGCGAAAGTCATGGGCGTCTCCTCCCGTTGGATGCCGCGCTGTCGCGGCGATTGACCGGACTGTCCGGATTGGGTCGATCTGGGGCGGGGCCGGGCCATCAGGTCCGCCTCCGGTTCATGCGCGCCTTCCTGGCGGCGAAACGGGCCTGCATCCGCGCGTCACCCTCGGCCGTGCCGTCGTGCCAGGTGCCGAGCCAGCGATCGAAGGGCAGGCTGCCGTCGGCGTAGTTCACCTCGAAGTACTTGTGGTGCAGGTAGTGGGCGTAGGCATGCGTCCCCATCGCACGGTCCGGCCCGGTCTCGATCCGGTCGAACCCGATATGGCCGACGACTGCGCCCGTTCCCGTGACCTGCAGGTGGTAGAGAACCAGAAGCGGATGCGACGGGATCAGGAAGTGGACGAGGATGTCGGACCAGTAGAGCACATGCTCGACCGGATGCATCGACAGCGCCGACCACGGCGAGGGATTGACCGAGTTGTGATGCACCGAATGGACCCAGCGATAGAGCACGGGAACATGGATCAGCCGGTGGATCAGGAAGAAGTGCGTCTCGTGGATCAGCGGGATCGCAAGCGCGAAGGCCGCAAGGGCCCAGGGACTTTCGGCAAGACTTGTCCAGGGCCCCCAGCCGACGGCCCAGGCATGCAGCATCAGCACCTCGTAGGCCGTCCAGACCGGCAGGCCGAGCCCGAAGGTGCGCAGGGCATTGTCGAGGTTCTGGCTTTTCCACCAGAAGACATCCGACGGCCGGTCGGCCGGGAACTGGCCGTTGTACTTGAAGCGGTTGGACTGCGCCCGGCGGATGTAGAGCCGCCATTCCAGCAGGCCGAAGACGACGAGCACGATCGCCATGTTGCGCAGCAGGACCGGCAGGATCCATGTCCAGCTCAGGCTCGCCAGCGTCTCGCGCGAGGGTGTCAGCCACAGCCAGACTGCTGTCGCGATGACGAAGAACAGCGCATTCCATGGCAGCAGGTAGCCGGGCAGCCATGTCAGGACACGCAGGGGGCTCCAGGGGAAGTCGAGGAGCGGGCCGACCTGCAGCGGGGCGTCCGGCCGCCAGTCGCCGCGCCTGTCGCGCCTGCCGAAGCGGGTGTCGTCCATCGCCGCGGCCCCGCTCAGAGTGACGCCGACCGCGAGGATGCGGCCGCGTTCATCCGGGCCTTCTTCCTGCGGAAGCGTTCCTTCATGCGCTCGTCGGCTTCCCGCGTGCCGTCGTGCCAGGTGCCGAACCACTTGTCGAGCGGGACGACCCCGTCGCCGCCGTAGTTCACCTCGAAGTACTTGTGGTGCAGGTAGTGGGCATAGGCATGGCTGTCGACCGCGCGGTCATCGGTGAGTTCGAGCTTGTCGAAGCCGATATGCCCGACCACGGCACCGTAGGCGGTGCTGACGAGCTGGAACATCGCCACGAAGGGATTCGAGGGGATGAGCAGGTGCCACATGACCTCGGAGAAGAAGAAGGCCGACTCGACGGGATGCATCGACATCGACGACCAGGGGCTCGGGTTGATCGAGTTGTGATGGACCGAATGGATCCAGCGGTAGAGCGGGCCCTGATGGATGAGCCAGTGGCCGCAGAAGAAGTGCACCTCGTGGATGGCCGGCACCAGGAACACCAGCACCGCCAGCCAGAGCCAGTGGTCCTGCGGTGACAGCCACGTGGCGAAGCCGTTGGCAAAGCACCACAGCGTGAAGCACTGGATCGCCGTCCAGATCGGGATCGAGACGAGGAACGTGCGCAGGAAGTTGTCGATGTTCTGGCTCTTGAACCAGAAGACGTCCGAAGGGTTCTCGGCGGGGAACTTGTGGTTGTACTTGAAGCGCGTGCCCTGCCTGCGCCTGACGTAGTAGATCAGCTCGATCGATCCGAAGAGCAGGAAGATCCCCGCGCTGTTGGCCAGGTGGATGCGCAGGATCCAGCCCCAGCCGAAGGTCCGCATCACCTCCCAGTCGGGCAGGACGAGATACCAGTAGACCAGGGTGACGGCCATGAAGATCGTGTTGTGCGGCCAGACGTAGCCCACGAGCCAGCGACCGGTCTTCGCCAGGTTGCCGGTCCAGAAGGGCGCGACCTCGAGCGGCGCATTCGGGGCCCAGTTGCCGCGCTTGTCGCGTGTGCCGAACAGCAGGTCGTCCATCTTCTCCCCCCGCGCCCGCCGGCATCGTCAGGCGGCGCGGAACGTTCATACCGCCTCGGGAATTTCTGGCATAATAATTTCATCCGATCTGACGCATTTTCCTTCAAATCCTTCATGCCCTGTGAGACAGTCATGAAAGTTTCTTTCAGGGATGGGGGCCGCGATGCCACGACGCGCAACCATGCAGGATCTCGCGCGGCGCGCGGGTGTCAGCGTCTCGACAGTGGACCGGATCCTCAACGGACGCGCCGAGGTCAGGCCGGCGACGGCCGCGCGGGTGCTTGCGGCGGCCGAGGATCTGGCCTTCTATGCCCTGCCCGCGCTGCGCGACCGGCTGACCGCGCGCAGGGGCACGGCGGTCCGGCTGGGCTTCCTTCTTCAGCAGTCGCACCGCGACTTCTACCGGCAGATCGCCGACGGCCTGCGCGCGGCCGCGACGGCCAGCCCCGACCCGGTGGAAGTCGAGGTCGAGCACATGGAGGACCTGTCGCCCGAGGCCGTGGCCGGCAACATCCTGCGGCTGGGGCCGCGGGTCCAGGCGCTGGCGGTTGTCTCGGCCGAGCATCCGCTTGTCACCAAGGCCATCGAGACACTCGCCGCTCAGGGCGTGCCGACCTACGGGCTGATCTCGGACCTGACGGCTGCCTGCGGGGTGGGCTTCTTCGGTCTGGACAACTGGCGCGTGGGACGCACCGCGGGCTGGGCCGTCGCCGGCCTGTGCCGCCGGGCCGGCCAGGTCGGAATCCTGATGGGGAACCACCGCTACCGCTGCCAGGAGATGAACGAGGCCGGCTTCCGGTCCTATTGCCGCGAGCACGGGACGCACCTGACCCTCCTGGAGCCTCAGCAGACATTCGAGAACCGGGCGATCGCGCGGGACGTGACGGCCCGGCTCCTGCGGCGCGATCCGGGGATCGTGGCGCTCTTCGTCTGCGGGGGCGGCATGGCCGGGGTGCTCGAAGTGCTCGAGGAGGTCGATCCCGGGCGGTCGATCTGCGTGGTCGGGCTGGACCTGCCCGAACACACGCGGATGGGGCTGATCGCCGGGCGGCTGTCGGTGGTCATCGCCCACCCGCTGGACCGGCTGCTTGCCGTGGCCATCGCCGAGATGCGGGCGGATGTCGCGCAAGGCCGCGCCACGCCCGCCCGGCGCGTCCTTCCCTTCGACATCCTGACCCCGGAGAATGTCTGACCGGCCCCGTGCGCGGGGCCGCCGCGGGCGGGGAACGGTCTTTCAGGGCGTGCCGGGCCGGATGGCGGGCATTTGCCGCGATGCGGCCCGCGAATCGTGCGATACTCGCGATCGGCGCCGGACTGGCCCGGGGCGGGGGAGAACGCGATGGTCCACAAGACGGATTACGACAAGGATGGCCACTTCACGTCCAGCCGGGCGACCACGCCGCTGTCGAAGATCGTGAAGCAGCTGCCGCTGCGGGTCCTGTCCGAAGAGGACTTCGCGCACTGGCAGCGCCGTGGCTACGTCATCGTCAGGAACGCCGTGCCGCAGGCCAATGTCGAACGCCTGAAGGCGCTGCTGTGGGAATTCGACGACAAGGACCCCGACGATCCCTCGACCTGGGATGTCGCCGCCCGCCGCGACCATCCGGACGCCGCCATCACCAACACCGGCATGGTCGAGATCTACAATCATCAGTTCCTCTGGGACAACCGGATCGAGCGGCGGGTCTACGACGCCTTCGTCGACATCTGGGACATCGAGGATCTCTGGGTCTCGATCGACCGCGCCAACCTGAACACGCCGAACCGCGGCAGGCGCGCCTCGGCCGGCTTCATCCACTGGGATGCGGATACGTCGCTCGATCCGCTGCCGGTCTCGGTTCAGGGCGTGCTGTCGCTTGTCCACCAGGACGGCGGCGACATCGGCGGCTTCCAGTGCCTTCCCTGGCTCTTCGAGCATTTCGACGAATGGGTGAAGACCCAGCCCGCCAACCGCGATCCGCACCGGCCCGATGTCAGCGACATGATGGACAAGCTGGTCAAGCCGGAGCTCTTCCCCGGCGACCTGCTGATCTTCAACTCGCTGCTCGCGCACGGGGTGGCGCCGAACACTTCGGAGAACAGGGTGCGCATGGCGCAGTACATCTCGATGTTCCCGGCCGACGAGGCCAACCTCGTCGACCGCGAGGATCGCATCCGCTCCTGGCGCGAGCGAACGCCGCCCGAGCGCGCGGGCTTCCCCGGCGATCCCCGCAACTGGGAGCAGACGATCTACAGGACCGCGACGCTGACGCCGCTGGGCGAAAGGCTTCTCGGCCTCAGGAGCTGGAACGACCGGACGGGGCCGGAGTCCTGAGAGGGCAGGCGCCGCGCAGGATCCCTTCGGGCGACGCGGATGCCGCGATCGCTGGCGGGCGGTCGCGCGGCCACTTCGGCGGTTCCTGCGCATCATGCCCGCCCCGGAACGCGGCCCGGGCCCGCGGCTGGTTCACCGGCCGGCGAGGAAGGCCTCGACCTGCGCCAGGTCCTTCAGGCCGGCCCCCGCCCCGACGGCCTGCACCGACAGCGCCGCGACGGCCGCGCCGAAGCGCAGGGCGTCGGGTACCGGCATCGCATGGACGAGGCCGTGGATGAAGCCCGCAACGAAGTTGTCGCCGGCACCGGTCGTATCGGCGACCTCGACGCGGAAGGCGGGCGTCTCGAAGATGCCGGCCTCGGTGAAGGCCACCGCGCCCGCCGCGCCCCTCTTCAGGACGACGTTCCTCACGCCCCGGCGGCGGAAATCGGCCGCGACTGCCGCCGGGTCCCTGGTACCGGTAAGGACCTGCGCTTCCAGTTCGCTGGGCAGGACCCAGTCGAGATGCGGCCAGATCCCGGCCAGATCGTCGAGGCCGTAGCCCTGCTGGTCCATGACGAAGTCGGCGAAGGTCAGCGCACCGACAGACTTCGCCCTTTTCAGCAGCTCGGCCACCGCCAGGCGATCGAACCGCTCCGCCGTGAAGAGGCTGGCGATGGACAGGGCCCTGAGACCCGGCCGGATCAGCGACATGTCGATGTGCTCGGGCCCGAGTTCGGCATGAGACCGGACATGCGGGGTGAGGAAGCAGTGCTCACCGCCATCTTCGATCATCACGACACCGGTGGCCGTCGCCTGCCCGGGCTTGACGAACAGCCCATCGACCCCGACGCCGGCCCGCAGGCACTGGTCCCGGATGAACTGGCCCTGCGTGTCGTCGCCGACCATGCCGATCAGGCCGACGCGGTTGCCGAGCCTGGCCAGGGCCATCGCCTCGTTCATCGCATCACCGCCGGTGGCCAGCGTGATGCTATGCACGAAGCCCGTCTCGCCCATCCTTGGCAGGCCATTGACGCCCCGGACCAGCACGTCGACCACGACCATGCCGGCGCACAGGATCTCGGGGCCGGGCATCTAGGCGGTCTCGAACCGGATGACGGCCTTCACCATCGAGGCCTTCTCGGTGATGCAGTCCTCGAAGGCCTGCGGTGCCTGCTCGAGCGGATAGTAGCGCGAGATGATCGACCTCAGGTTGATCCGTCCGCTGGCCACCGCGTCGATGCAGGTGGGATAGATGTTCGCGTAACGGAAGTTCGACCTGATGGTCAGCTCCTTGTTGGTCATCAGCTGGAAGTCGATGGGCGTCTGGCCCACGACATTGCCGACGATCATGATCGTTCCGCCCCGCTTGGCCATCCTGATGGTCTGGCTTGCGGCGGTGGTGCTGCCGGCCGTCTCGAACACCAGATCCGGGCCGATGCCGCCATGCAGGGCGCGCACGGCCTCGACCGGGTCCTCGCTGCGGGCATTGACCACGTTCGCCGCGCCAAGCTCCCTGGCCTTGTCGAGGCGGATATCGAACAGGTCGACCACGGTGATGTTCGTGATCCCCATCGCGCGCAGCGCAAGCAGCGTGACCAGCCCGATGCAGCCCGAACCGAGGATCGCCGCCGACTGGCCGATCCTTGCACCCGCCGCGCGCGCCGCGGTCATCGCCACCGCAAGGGGCTCGATCAGTGCGCCTTCCTCGCAGCTCACGCCGTCGGGCAGCCTGAAGGCCAGGTCGGCCGGATGCGCCACATACCGGCGCAGGATCCCGGGTTCCCGCGGGGCCGAAGGGAAGACGACATCCGGGCACAGGTTGTAGCGCCCGCCCCGGCACCACTCGCACTTGCCGCAGGTGATCCCGGGCTCCAGGCAGACGCGGTCGCCGACCTTGTGGGTGGTGACGTTGCGGCCCACGGCGACCACCTCGCCCGCGCCCTCATGGCCCAGGATGAAGGGATAGACATCGGGGAACTCGGGTTCGCCGTGTTCGTAGAAATGCACGTCGCTGCCGCACACGCCGCAGAACTTCATCCTGATCAGGACTTCGTCGTCCTTCGGCACCGGCATCTCGACCGGGCCATAGGCCATCCTGCGGTTCTCGAGCACGAAGCAGGCGTGGTTGGTCATGACGCGGCTTCCTCCAGCCCGGCGAGTTCCAGCGAGGCCGCGCGCAGCCTTGCCCGCGCACCGGCATCGTAGCATTGCGGATGGGCGGGCATGTCCACGCCGCGGTTGAAGTAGCGCCCGGTCACGCCGTCGAACTTCGGGTTCGTGGCCAGGTCGAAGAGGTGCCCCGCCCCTTCCTCGAGGCTTTCCACCGCCTCGTGCCCCATGACCCGGACCATGGTCGTCGGCATGAAGGAATTCGGATGCATGGTGTTGACCGTCACGCCGCGCGGTCTCAGCTCCTCGGCCAGATCCAGCGTGCCCATGATCATCGCGACCTTCGACCGGCAATAGGCGGCCTCGCCCGAATAGTTGCGCTCGACCTGAAGGTCGTCGAAGTCGATGGCGTGCTGGCCGTCCGAGGCGACATTGATGATCCGCCCGCCTCGCCGCACGCAATCCTTCAGCAGGTGGTTCAGCAGGAACCCCGACAGGTAGTTGATCGCGAAACGCGCCTCGAGCCCGTCCTGCGAAGTCTCGCGGGGTGCGCCTTCCGGGCCGGTGCCGATCCCGGCATTGTTGATAAGCAGGTCGATCCGGTCGTGTCCGGCCCTCACCTCCGCGGCAAAGCGGCGGATGTCGGCCAGGCTTCCCAGGTTGCACGGCATGAACTCGGCCGATCCGCCGGCCGCCCGGATCCCCTCCACGACCTCGGCCCCGCGTGCGGCATTGCGGCCGTGGACGATGACATGGAATCCCGCCTTCGCCAGCATCGGCGCGACCACGCGCCCCATGCCGTCGGTGCCGCCGGTGATCAGTGCAGTCCTCGCCATCCGTCCGACCCCGCCAATGTCCCGAAGAAGGCTTCGTCGCCCCGTCGGCATCCCGCATGCGCCCCGGTTGCTGCGGCGCCTCGACGCCTGTCGATTTTAGCGTTACACTAAGCGGAGTCAACACGGAAGCCGAACCCCCTGCGCCTTGGGAATCGACATGGGCCGTGCGATCACGCATCAAGACCGGGGACCCGAGGCCGGACATCATGAACGAAGCTGCAGGCAAGCGAACGCGACGCAGACGTCCGGGACACCGCGTCACGGTCCGCGATGTGGCCGAGGCAGCGGGCGTGTCGATGATGACCGTCTCGAACGTCATCCATGATCGCGCCAATGTCAGCGAGCAGCTGCGCCTGCATGTCCGCCGGAAGATCGAGGAGCTGAACTATGTGCCGAACCGCGCCGCGCAGGAGCTTGCCGGGCTGGTGCGGCCGCATGTCGGGCTCCTCTATCCCGGGGTGATCAACCCATTCATCGCCGCGGTCATCGTGGGCGCGATGAAGGCGGCCGCGCGCCTGCATGTCGATGTCTCGGTCCAGCTGGCGCAGATCGACGACCGCAAGGACCTCAAGGCGACGCTGAAGCGGATGGAGACCGCAGGCATCGACGGGTTCCTTCTTCCCTCGCCCATCGCCGAGTTCGTCGCCGGCCATCGCGGTAAGCTGCCGATCTCGGTGCCCGCCGTGGCGCTGGCGCCCGGCCATCCGCTGCCCGGCATCGCCGCCGTTCGCTGCGACGAAAGGCAGGCCGCCCGCGATCTCGTGTCGCTGCTGATCGCCGCCGGACACCGGCGGATCGGCCACATCGCCGGCCCCGACCAGCAGAGCGGCAGCGCCGCGCGCCTGCAGGGCTACGAGGCGGCCCTGCGCGAGCATGGCCTGGCGCCCGACGACGCCTGCGTCGTCAGGAGTGCCGCCTTCCGCTTCCAGTCGGGTCTTGCCGCGGCCGAGGAACTGCTGTCGCGGAGGCCCGCCGTCACGGCCGTCTTCGCCGCGAACGACACGCTGGCCGCCGCCGTGGTGGCCGCGGCGCAGCGGCGCGGCATGCAGGTTCCGGCGGCGCTTTCGGTGGTGGGCTACGACGATTCCCCGGTGGCCGAGCAGGTCTGGCCGGGTCTGACCACCGTTCATCAGGATGCCGAGGCCATGACCGAGCGCGCGATGGAGATCCTCGTCGCCGGGATCAGGGCGTGGCGCAAGGATCCTTCGGTCCGGCTCTCGTCGGACACGGTCCTTCCCTACAGGATCGTCACGCGCGCGTCCGTGGCACCCCCGCCTAGGGCCGGCACGGGCGGCCGGGTCCCGCCGGCAGCCTAGTCGCGTTCGTCCGCCTCGCGGATGAAGTCCATGTCCAGTTCCAGCCCGTGGCCCGGCGCCTCGATCACGTCGAGATGCCCGTCATGCGGCACCTGCGCGTTCTTCCAGACCGAATGCGTGACCGGCTCGAACATCCGCAGCCTTTCAAGGAAGGGGACATTGCCGCAGACCGAGGCGATGGGGATGTGGATATGCTCCATCGCGTGCGGCGCGAACTTGACGTTCCAGGCCTCGCACAGGGCCGCGCATTTCATCATCTCGGTATAGCCGCCCACCCTTGCGCCATCGACCTGCACGATGTCGGCGGCCTCGGCCATCAGCAGGTCGCGGACGCCCCACTTGGTGTATTCGTGCTCGCCCGTGCCCAGCGGGATCGTGCTCTTGGCGCGGAACCGGGCGAGGCCCGGGATGTCGTCGGCGAAGACCGGCTCCTCGATCAGCATCGGGGCGAATTCCTTCACCCGGTCGGCGAACTGGATCGCCGTTGCCGCGTCCCAGCAGTTGTTGGCGTCGATCATGATGCCGATGTCTGGGCCGAGCGCCTCGCGCACCTTGCGGACCCGTTCGACGTCCCGGCCGGGATTGCGCCCGCCGTCGAAGCCGATCTTGAACTTGACCATGAAATAGCCCTGCCGGACCATGTCCTGCATCTCGGCGACCAGCTCGTCGTCGGAATAGGTGACCCAGCCGCCCGAGGCATAGACCGGAATCCGCGACCGCCCGCCCCCAAGCAGCCGGTGCAGGGGCAGCCCCAGCGCCTTGCCCTTCAGGTCCCAGAGCGCGAAGTCGATGGCAGAAAGCGCGCAGAAGAACAGCCCCTTGCGGCCCACGCCCCGGAAGATGCCGAAGAAGTCTCGCCAGATGACCTCGGTGTCGAAGATGTCGCGCCCCTTCAGCCGGCCCGCCATGTCCTTCAGGATCAGCGCCTTCACCGCCGGCCCGCCGACCTCGTGATAGGTCACGCCCGCGCCCTCGAGCCCGCTGTCCGTCCTGACGCGGACGACGGTCATGCCGATCGTCTCCACCCGGCGCGTCGCGTCGGCCAGCCCTGCGGGCGCCCTGGTCGAGACGAGGTGAACCTCGATGTCGGCGATCCTGTGCTGCTTCACCACGGCGTCTCTCCCTCTGCCCGCCGGCCCCGCTGCGCGGGGTCCGTTGCCCGTCCGGCTGTCCATGCCTGTCCTGCCCTTCCGCCTAGCCCGACCGGCCGGCGCACATGCAGATGTCCATGTATTCGCGCACGACCTCGGCCCCCGCCCTGATGCCCGCCCGGCCCAGGGCCATCAGCGGCAGGTCCCTGACCACCTCGCTTGCGCACAGGTCGGCCGCAGCCCGGACGAAGGCGTAGCGCAGTGCCGTGCCCACGTTCATCTTGGCCACGCCCATGCGGATCGCCTGCTGCACCTGGTCGCGCGGGATGCCCGTGCCGCCATGCAGGACCAGCGGGATCTTCACCCGCCGGTTGATCTCTTCCAGCAGGTCGAAGCGCAGCTCCGGCGTCGCGGTATAGAAGCCGTGCGCATTGCCGATGGCCACGGCCAGGCAGTCGATGCCCGTCGCCGCCAGCCTTTCGGCCATGTCCGGGTCGCAGAGATGGGCATTCTCCAGCCGGGCGCCGAACTCGTCGGTCATGCCGATCGTGCCGACCTCGCCCTCGACCGTCACGCCATAGGCATGGGCGATCCTCACCACCTCGGCCGAATTGGCCGCGTTCTCTTCGATCGGCAGGTGGCTGCCGTCATACATGACGCTGGTGAAGCCGCTTCTGATCGACCGGATGCAGGTCTCGACCGTGTCGCCGTGGTCCTGGTGGATCGCGTAGTCGACATCCAGACCCTCGGCCACGGCCCGCGCGATAGCCACGGCGACCGGGGCGCCGCCCATGTAGTCCATCTCGACCGGATGGATGCCGAGGATGACCGGCGCGCGAAGCTCCGCCGCGGTCCGCAGCACGCACTGGATCATCTCCAGATTGGCACAGTTGAAGGCGGGCACCGCATAGCCCTTCGCCCTTGCCTCGACGAGCAGCGTCTTCATCGGGTGCAGGCTCATCCTCTCGTCTCCTTCCCGTCTCCGGCCGCCGACTGCGCCGCGGCGAGCCTGTCTGCGATACGGTCGAGCGCTGCGCAGGTCGCCGGGGCAAGCGTCGCCAGCGGCCGGCGGCAGACCGGCGTCGCGATCACGCCCATCCTGTGAAGGATGTACTTCAGCCCCGGAAAGACCCCGGCCCGTACCAGTTCGTCGATCACCGCATTGCAGCGCGACTGGATCGCCCGCGCGGCATCCGGCCGCCCGCCGGCCAGCATTCCGGCCATCTCGAGATAGGCGTCGCCGAGGATGTTGTAGGTCGATCCGACCCCGCCGCCTGCCCCCATGGCCAGGCCGGCGAGAAGCATCTCGTCATAGCCGTTCAGCAGCACCTTGTGCGGGAATGCGCGGGCCAGCTGCTCCATCTGGTACATGTCGGCCGAGGTCTGCTTGATCCCGGCAACCCCGGGCAGTTCGAGCAGCCTGCCGAGGTCGTCGAGGCTGAAGGACACCCCGCTCATGGCCGGGATGTTGTAGACGATCAGCGGTGTGCCCGCGGCGGCCGACAGGATGTCCTGGTAGTAGCCGAGGATCGCGTCCTTCCGGTGGGGAAAGTAGATCGGCGGGATGGCCGACACGGCATCGTAGCCGAGCGCGGCGCATGCCCGGGCCAGCGCCGATGCGTCGCGGGTCGAGATGGCGCCCACATGACCGATGCGGGCGGCGTCTCCCGCGGCATCGGCGACGGTCTCGAAGGTGGCGATGCGTTCCGCGACGCTGTGCAGAAGCCCCTCGCCCGTCGATCCGCCGACATAGAGCCCGTCGATGCCGAGGCCCCTCACATGCGCGACAAGGCGGCGCAGACAGGGATGAGAGATGTTCTCCTCGGCATCGCAGGGCGTCATCAGGGCGGCGTGCAGCCGCGAAAGCCGCCCGCCCGCTGCCCGATCCCGCGCCTCCTCCATGCCGGCCGCCCCCTCTCCCGCCCGGGTCCGCGCTTGGGCCGAGGCCCTTGCGGATGTCGCATTTTAACGCTAAACAGGACCCGGGCCGCTGTCAATCTCCGATTGGGTGTCGGTGTGGCGGACGGCCGGCAGGATCTGGAGGATGGGATGACCGCTTCGGCCGGACAGCAGGCGACAGGGTGCTTGGCGCCCGCCGGACCGGACAGGGCGGGGGCAAGGGCATGACCACAGTACCGCGCACCGCCATCGTCACGGGTGCGGCCCGGGGAATCGGGCGGGCCATCGCGACGCGACTTGCGCAGGACGGGCTTCCGGTCACGCTGGCGGATCTGGAATCCGGCCGGGCCGCGCTGGCCGAGGCGGCCGACGCGATCGCGGCTGCCGGCGGCGCATGCCGAACGGCCTTCGTCGATGTCAGCGACCAGGCGGCGGTCGAGGCGCTGGTCGCCGACCATGTCGCAGCCTTGGGCGGCCTCGACGTGATGGTGGCCAATGCCGGGGTGACGCTCATCGCGCGCTTCATGGACACGACGCCCGAGATCCTGAACCGCAGTCTCGACGTCAACTTCAAGGGCGTCTTCCACTGCTACATGGCCGCCGCGCGCCAGATGATCGCCCAGGGGCGCGGCGGCCGCCTGATCGCAGCCTGCTCGATCAGCGGCCACAGGGGCGGCGACTGGGTGGCCGCCTATGTGGCATCGAAGTTCGCGGTGCGCGGCCTCAATCAATGCGTCGCGCTCGAGCTTGCGCCCCATGGCATCACCGCGAATGTCTACAGCCCCGGCATGGTCGACACCCCGATGTATCAGGAGATCGACCGCATGGTGACCGAACGCGAGGGCAGGCCGCGCGGCAGCCAGATCCGCAAGATGGAGGCGACGATCCCGCTGGGCCGTTTCGCCCTGCCCGGAGACATCGCCGACGTCGTCTCCTTCCTTGCCTCCGAACAGTCCCGCTACATCACCGGCCAGTCCCTGATCGTGGACGGCGGCGTCTGCATGAACTGAACGCCCGACCCCGGCCGGCGCCCGGGCGACGGCATCACCGATAGGCGGCCGCGCGCCGCAGGGCCTCGTCCCACCGCGCCCGCATGAAATCCAGCGCGGCACGGGCAAAGGCATCGGCATCGGTCCAGTTCTCGCGCCAGATCGCGCAGATCGCCTTCAGCCAGTCGCCGCAGCCGCGGACGTTGAACGCCTCGACGGTGATCGCCCTGTCGTAGCCGATCCCCACCAGTGCGTCGAAGGCGCGTGCGAAGTCGATCGACCCCGATCCGAGGTAGCCGCGGTTCGACTCGCCCACATGGAAATAGCCGATCCGGTCGCCGCCGAGGCGGATCGCCTGGCCCATGTCGTCCTCCTCGATGTTCATGTGGAAGGTGTCGACGTGCAGGTACAGGTTGTCGGACCCGCTGTCGCGGATATAGGCCAGGCCCTGCCTGACCGTGTTCATCAGGTTGGTCTCGTAGCGGTTCACCAGCTCCATCGACAGCGCCACGCCCGCCGCCTTCGCCCGCTCGGCCACCCGCGCGAGCACCGCCACCGAAGTATCCCAGTTCCTGCGCGTCGGCATCACCCGGTACTTCTGGTGACCCGAGAAGATCGGGCCGCTCAGGCCCTTCGATCCCAGGTCGCGGGCGATGGCGACCGCCTCGTTCAGCACCGCCTCGCCCGCCGCCACGACCGCGGGGTCGTCGCTCGAGACGTCGAATTCGGGCGCAAGGCCGCAGGACGCGCCCAGCTCCAGCCCCAGCGCTTCGGCCCTCCGCGCGACCCGCCCCACATCGACCCGCCGGCGATCGAAGCCCGGCAGTTCGAAGAAGTCGAAGCCGGCCGCCCTGGCCCGTTCCATTCCGGCCTCGATGGTCGCGGTTTCCTGGGCATCGTTCCAGACGAAGGAATGCACGCCGAACTTCATGATTGCGGTCCTCCTGACCGTGACGGCTTTCAGGAAACGGGCCGTTCCGGTGGCGGAACGGCCCCAGGGACCCCGACCGGGAGCAGGTCGGGTGCTCGCGACCTCCGTCTCCTGGCCGGAGGCAGGGAAGGCGGCGGCGGCGTGACGCAGGCGGCCCCAGGCGCGGCGCTGCCATCCCCGCCTCAGACGTAGCGGACCGGGCCTCCGTCCACGCGCAGGACCGCGCCGCGGGTGGCGTTCGATGCCGGGCAGCAGAGGTAGGTGATCATGTTTGCCACCTCGTCGGCCTCGGCGAACCGCCCCAGCAGGGACGTCGGCTCGTTCTTTTCGAAATGTTCCTTCTCGAACTCGGCGATGGGACGGCCCTTCGCATCGCGGTAGACCCATTCCGACATGGTGCCGCCGGGGCTGACGCAGTTCACCGTGACACCGGGGTGGCGGTGGAACATCTCGGCCACGCAGCGCGACAGGCGGATGACAGCCGCCTTGCAGACCCCGTAATCGACGATCACCTCCGGCGTGACCATCCCTGCTTCCGATGTCATGAAGATGATCCGTCCATAGGCCTTCTGCCTGATCAGGGGCGCAAAATGCCGGGTCAGGCGGACCGCGCTCATCACGTTGAAATCCCACTGGTATTGCCAGTCCCTGTCGGTCAGTTCGGCGAAGGGCACGATGCGGTCGGTCCCGCCCGCCATGTTCAGCAGAAGATCGACGTCCTTCACCTTGTCGATCACATGGGCGCAGCCCTCGGCCGTGGCGACATCGGCCTGCACCGTCATCACCTGGGCACCGGGAACGCGCGCGCGCACGGCCTCTGCCGCCTTCGCCAGCCGGTCGGCCTTGCGCCCGTTGATCCAGACCTTCGCCCCCCGCGCGCAAAGCTGCTGGGCCGTCGCAAGACCGATGCCGCTGACCGAAGCGGTGATCAGCGCCGTCTTTCCCGTGAGGTCCAGGTCCATCATCGTCATGTCGGCCTCCCCGCGAATGCGCCCTGCATGTTTAGCGCTACAAACTCCGGCAGGCAAGGCCCGGCGTCCGGTCAGGCCGCGTCGGCTCCACTTGCCTGCGGTCGTTTTTAGCGCTAAATTTCCCGCCATCGGCTGGATGAACCGGGGATCGCCGCATGCTGACCGTCGACGGACTTGCCGCGATGATCGACCACTCGATCATCGACCCGTTCCATACCGAACGCGACATGATCGAGGGCATCGAGACGGCGATCCGCTACCGGACCGGCCGCTTCACCACCCAGCCCTTCCGGGTAGCCGCCGCCCGCAGACGGCTGGAAGGCACCGGGATCCTGCTGCAGACCTATGTCGGCTTCCCCCATGGCAACGATCACACCGCGGTCAAGGTCCTCCAGGCCCGGCGGGCGCTGGAGGACGGCGCGCAGGAGCTGGACATGGTGATCAACATCTCCGCGTTCCTGTCGGGCGACCATGCCCTAGTCGAAGAGGACGTCGCTGCCGTGGTCGATGTCGCGCGCCCCTTCGGGGTCACGGTCAAGGGCATCATCGAATGCTTCTACCTGACGCGGCCAGGGCGGCTCCAGGCCGCGCTGATCGTCGAGAAGGCCGGCGCGTCCTTCGTCAAGACCTCGACGGGCCAGCGCCCGGACATGCAGGCCTCGATCGCCGAGGACTGCCGCCAGATGCGCGCGGTCCTGAAGCCGGAGACCACGATCAAGGCCTCGGGCGGCTGCTTCAATCTCGACGCGCTGCTCCTCTACCACGACAACGGCGCCCGTCGCTTCGGCGCCTCCGAGACGGCGAACATCCTCGAGGACCTGCGCACCCGCATCGCCGAGGGAAGGCTCGCGGCCGGGCCGGGAAGCGCCTGACCGGCCGGGGGCCGGGCCCGACTCACGGGCTGCCGGGGGCCGGCTGGGCCCCGGATCAGTCGGGGTAGCCGCCGTGCCCGGTCGATGGCCAGCGCCTCTACCCTGTCCGCATGTCCGCAGCCGCCGCAGTAGCGCCTGCCGGTATGGCCTCCGGCATGCCTTTTCGGCAGCACCGATCCCTGCGCCCGCAGGACGTCGCGGCTGACGATGTTCTCGGACGCGATGAGTTCTATCTGGTCGCGCTGGCGGGCAAGTCCGGCGGCGATGGCGGCAGCAAACTCGGGATCGGCAGTGGGCCGCGGGGTCAGAGACCCGCGGCAAGTTCGCGCTGGCCGATCGCCAGAAGCTCGGCGACATGCGGCGCGAAGCTGCGCCAGACCGAAAGCGTGAAGGCGTCTTCGGCCTCTCGCACCAGCACCGCCTGCGCGCTGTCGAAGGCGGTGCGGCAGCCGCAGCCGGGGGCGATGCGCCTCAGGTCGCGGGCGATCCCGATGGACAGTAGCTCCATCGCCCGCGGTCCCTCGATCCGCCAGGCGATCTCGCGGTCGGAGATGTCCACCAGCGCGCCGGGCAGGTCCGCGGGCAGGGCGGGACGGTCGCCCGCGGGGCCCTCGAGCAGCCATTCGTCCGGCCCGAGCATCAGCGCCCGTCGCCCCGACCCGGCGGTGATCCGGCCGATCTTCTGCGGCAGTTCCAGCCCCAGCGCGGCACCCGCTGCCCCGATCGCCTCTGCCCTGAGGCGCAGCGAGAACCGCGCACCGGCCGGCTGCTCGCTGACGCTTGTCCCGGCCCCCGGGAAGGCGTGGATCTGTGCCGTCATTCTCGCCTCCATCAGACTTTCAGCCTCTGGCCCTCGGGGTCGAGGAAGGTGACGCCCGTCACCTTCGCCGCCACCGTGCGACCCTCGAGCGGCACATGCAGCGTCTGCCCCATCCGGTCGTGCCCGCCCTCGACCAGCGCCAGCGCGATCGACCGGCCAAGCGCCTCGGACCAGTAGGCCGAGGTGACATGCCCGATCATCCGCATCGGCACGGGCTGGGCCGGGTCGGCCACGATCTGCGCGCCCTCGACCAGCACCGCCTTGGGGTCCTCGGTCAGGAGACCCACGAGTTGCTTGCGCCCCTTCGCCACAAGGTCGGGGCGCAGGAGCGACCGCTTGCCCACGAAGTCCGGCTTGGCCTTGCCGATGGCCCAGTCGAGCCCTGCGTCCTGCGGCGTGACTGTCCCGTCCGTGTCCTGGCCGACGATGATGAAGCCCTTCTCGGCGCGCAGGACGTGCATCGTCTCGGTGCCATAGGGCGTGATCCCATGCGGCTGGCCGGCCTGCCACAGCGCCTCCCACAGGGCGCGGCCGTGCCGGGCCGGCACGTTGATCTCGAATCCGAGCTCGCCGGTGAAGGACACGCGGAAGAGCCGCGCCGGGAAGCCCGCCACCGTACATTCGGCCACCGCCATGTGCGGGAAGGCGGCGTCGGAGAGGTCCAGTCCCTCGACCAGCGGCGCCAGCACCTTGCGGGCATTCGGCCCCTGCAGCGCCACCACCGACCAGTGTTCGGTGGTCGAGGTCAGCCAGACGTTCAGGTCCGGCCACTCGGTCTGGAGATAGTCCTCCATCATGTTCAGCACCCGCGCCGCACCGCCCGTGGTGGTGGTGACGTGGAAGCGGTCGGCGGCCAGCCGCCCGATCACCCCGTCGTCGCGGATGAACCCGTCCTCGCCGAGCAGCAGGCCATACCGGCAGCGCCCGGGTGCGAGCTTCGCCCATGGGTTCGTGTACATCCGCTCCATGAACGTGGCGGCATCGGGCCCCACCACCTCGATCTTGCCGAGCGTCGAGGCGTCGAAGATCCCCACCGCCTGCCGCACCGCGCGGCATTCGCGGGCCACCGCCGCATGCATGTCCTCGCCGGCCTTCGGGAAGTACCAGGCCCGCCGCCACAGCGCGACCGGCTCGAACACCGCGCCCTGCGCCTCGGCCCAGGCGTCGATGGGGGTCTTCCGCGTGACCTCGAAATGTCCGTCCTTGTGGTAGCCGGCAAGCGCCCCGAAGCTCGTGGGCGTGTAGGGCGGGCGGAACGTGGTCAGCCCCACCTCCGGCGCGGACCTGCCCAGCGCGTCGGCGGCGATCATCAGGCCGTTGATGTTGGAAAGCTTGCCCTGATCGGTCGCCATGCCGTTGGTGGTGTAGCGCTTGACGTGCTCGATCGACCGCATCCCCTCGCGCACGGCCAGCCGGATGTCCTTCGCCGTCACGTCGTTCTGGAAGTCGATGAAGGCCTTGGCGCGCCCCGGGTCGCGGTCGGTGGGAAGTTCCTTCACCACGATGCCCTGGCCCATGCGGTCGCCGGCGACGGTGAAGGTCCCTGCCCCCGCCTTGCGCCCCGCCGCCGTCGCCGCGGCTGCACCCGCCCTGGCCCCGTCCTCGAGCGCCGCCGCCACGCCCCAGAGGCCGCGGCCGGCGCCCGCGATGTGGCACTCTTCGGTCCTGCGGTCGGGCAGGAAGGCGCCGGTCGCGTCGTCCCAGCGAAGGCTGCCCTTGGTGTGGCTGAAGAGGTGCAGCGAGGGCGTCCATCCGCCGCACATCAGGAGCACGTCGCAGGCGATCCTCCGCCCCGGCCCGACACGGCCGGACGTGACCGGGTTCACCCGCACCGATGACACGCGCAGCCTCCCCGAAGTGCCGGTCACCGTGTGGCCCGTCAGCGCCTCGATCCCCCGCGCCCGCGCCGCCGCCAGCAGATCGGGCGCCACGCTTTCCCGCAGGTCGGCGATGGCGGCGACCCTGATGCCGGCATCGGCGAGGTCGAAGGCCGTGTGCCAGGCGCTGTCATGCGTTGTGACGACGACCGCCCCGTCGCCGACCTTCACCCCGAAGCGGTGCAGGAAGGTCTGCGCCGCGCCCGACAGCATCACACCCGGCCGGTCGTTGCCGTCGAAGACCAGCGGCTTCTCGATCGCGCCCTGCGCCAGCACCACCTGACAGGCCCGCACCCGCCACAGCCGCTCGCGCGGGGCATCCGCCGGGGGGGCATCGAGGTGGTCGGTCACGCGCTGGCACAGGCCCACCATGTTCTGGTGATAGTAGCCGATGGCCGTCGTCCGGCTCATCAGCCGCACGTTTGGCAGCGCCTCAAGCTCTGCCAGCGCCGCCGCCAGCCAGTCCCAGGCGCCCTTGCCGTCGATCACCAGATGCGGTTCGGACAGCAGCGTGCCCCCCATCTCGGCATGCTCGTCCACCAGCACCACCTGCGCCCCCGACCGTCCCGCCGCCAGCGCGGCTGCAAGGCCCGCAGGCCCCGCACCCACGACCAGCACGTCGCAGTGCAGGTAGCGGCTGGCGTAGTGGTCGGCATCCGGCACCGTGGGGGATTTCCCGAGCCCCGCCGCGCGCCGGATGAAGGGCTCGTAGACCCTGTCCCAGAAGGACCGCGGCCACATGAAGGTCTTGTAGTAGAAGCCGGCCGAGAAGAGCATGTAGAGCCGGTCGTTGATCGCCCCCATATC
>JAOADN010000037.1 GCA_026417295.1 Paracoccaceae bacterium | reverse complement strand
AGATGTGTATAAGAGACAGCGGATGCGCCGGTGGCCCTCGATGTCGTCCGGGCTGGTCGGCTCCTCGATGAACCAGGGATCGGCGAAGGCCAGCTGGCGCACCCACCGGATCGCCTCGTCCACCTCCCAGACCTGGTTGGCGTCGATCATCAGGCGGATGTTCGGCCCCAGTTCCTCGCGCGCGATCCGAAGGCGCCGCCGGTCGTCCTCCGGATCGCGGCCCACCTTCATCTTGACGTGGCGGAAGCCCGCCGCCCTGGCCTCGCGGCAGAGCCGGCGGAGCCTGTCGTCGGAATAGCCGAGCCAGCCCGCCGAGGTCGTGTAGCAGGGATAGCCCTCGCGGCGCAGCACCGCCTCGCGCTCGGCCCTGCCCTCGGCCTGCTGGGCAAGGAAGTCGAGCGCCCAGTCGGGCGTGATGCAGTCGGTGATGTAGCGGAAGTCGATGAGCCGCACGATCTCGGCCGGGGTCAGGTCGGCGACGAGTTTCCAGACCGGCTTGCCGGCGATCCGGCCCCAGAGGTCCCAGACCGCGTTGACGACCGCCGCCGCGGCCAGGTGGATGACGCCCTTCTCGGGTCCGATCCAGCGCAGCTGGCTGTCGCCCGTGACGCGGCGCCAGAAGCCGGCCATGTCGGCCGTCACCTCGGCCATGTCGAGCCCCCTGACAAGCGGCGCCAGCGCCTCGATCGCGGCGACGACCACCTCGTTCCCGCGGCCGATGGTGAAGGTCAGGCCGTGGCCCCGGTGGGGGCCGTCGGTCTCGAGGATGCAGTAGGCGGCCGAATAGTCGGGGTCGGGGTTCATCGCGTCCGACCCGTCGCGCTGCAGCGAGGTCGGGAAGCGGACGTCCACGGTCCGCAGGCCGGTGATCCGCGTCATATCAGGATGCCGCCATCCACCGCGAGGGCCTGGCCGGTGACGAAGCGGCTTTCGTCCGACAGCAGGTAGACGATCATGCCCGTCATGTCGTCCACCGTGGCCAGGCGCCCCATCGGCTGGCGCGCGATGAAGTCCTTCTCGGCCTGGACCGGATCGGGCGAGGCGGCGATGCGCCCGCGCAGGCTGGGCGTGTCGGCGGTGCCGGGGCAGAGCGCGTTCACGCGGATGCCCTGCCTGACGTAATCGGCCGCGACGCCCTTGGTCAGCCCGATCACCGCCGCCTTGGACGCGCCGTAGACGGTGCGGCGGGGAAACCCCTTCAGCGACGAGGCGACCGAGGCCATGTTGAGGATCGAGGCGGCGCCCCTGCGCGCGGCAACCTCCAGCATGCCGGGCAGGAAGACCTGGATCGTGCGGAACATCGCCGTCACGTTCAGCTCGAAGCTGAAGGCCCAGTCGGCCTCGGTCGTGTCCATGATGGTTCCGTCATGGACATGGCCCGCGCAGTTGAAGAGCCCGTCGAGCGGGCCGATCAGGGCGGCGAGCGCCTCGACCGCCGCTCGGTCGCGGGCATCGAGAGGCTGCGTCCGGATCCCCGGCGCCTCGGCGGCGAGCGTCTCCAGCGCCGCGGCGTTGATGTCGGTGGCGACGACGCGCGCCCCCTCGCGGGCGCAGGCCAGCGCGGCACCGCGCCCGATGCCCTGGCCGGCAGCGGTGATGAGGATGAGCTTGTCCTGAAGGCGCATCGCGGGCTCCGTCGGCGGGGGCGACGGCGTGGTTATGCTAGCATGCCAGTTCGGGCGCAAGGGCCACGCGTTGCCTTCGCCCGGCCGATATGCGACCGCTTCGGGGCAGCGAGGGCGCGCATGATCCCGGTTTTCGACGGCCACAACGACATCCTCTGGCGAATCGGCCACGCGCCCGAGAAGCGCGACACGATCTGGCTGACCGGCGAGGGCAAGGGCCATATCGACCTGCCGCGCCTGCGCCGGGGCGGCTTTGCCGGGGGCTTCTTCGCCCTCTACATCGACTCGCCCGGCGAGGGGGACCTCGAGGATCTCGAGGCGCTGATGGACAGCCCGCCCTATGCCTTTCCGCTGCCTCCGCCCATCGACCACGTCGCGGCGATGCCCGCCGCCATGGCGCTGGCGGGGCACCTGCGCTGGATGGAACGGCAGGGCGGCCTGCGCATCGTGGACGGCGTTGCCGCGATCCGCGCCTGCATGGCCGAAGGGACGATCGCCGCCGTCATGCACATGGAAGGGGCCGAGGCGATCGGCCCGGACCTCGACGCGCTGCATGTCTGGCATGCGGCGGGGCTGCGGTCGCTGGGCCCGGTCTGGTCACGGCCGACGGTGTTCGGGCACGGCGTGCCCTTCGCCTTTCCCTCGACGGGGGACACCGGCGAGGGCCTGACCGAGGCCGGCCGGCGGCTGGTTGGCGAATGCAACGCGCTGCGCATCCTGATCGACCTCAGCCACCTGAACGAGAAGGGCTTCTTCGACGTGGCGCGGCTGAGCGACGCGCCGCTTGTGGCGACCCATTCCAATGCCCATGCGGTCTGCCCGACCTCACGCAACCTGACGGACCGCCAGCTTGCGGCGATCCGCGAGAGCGGGGGCCTCGTCGGCCTGAACTTCGCGACCTGCTTCCTGAACCCGGACGGGCGGCGGCAGCCGACGCGGGGGCTCGAGCCGCTCCTGCGCCATCTCGACCACCTGGTGAGCCGGCTCGGCGAGGACCATGTCGGGCTGGGTTCGGACTTCGACGGGGCGACGATCCCCGAGGAGATCGGGGATGCGGCGGGCCTTCAGGGCCTGCTCGCGGCGATCGCCGCGCACGGCTTCGGGCGCGATCTCGTCGAGCGCATCGCCTGGCGCAACTGGCTGGCGGTGCTGGAGCGGACCTGGGGCCGATGAGCCTGCCCGTCCTCGACAATGGCGCTGCGCGGCGGCTGTTCCTGGACCGCCACGCGCTGGCCGAACCGCCGACCGGCCCGGCGCGTGGCGCGGACCTTCTGGCGCTGATCCGGCGCCTCGGATTCGTCCAGGTGGACAGCATCAACACGGTCGCGCGCGCCCATCACATGATCCTGTGGTCGCGTCGGCAGACCTATCGGGAATCGTCCCTGAAGCGCCTGCTCGAGACTGATCGGCTGCTGTTCGAGCACTGGACGCATGACGCCGCGATCATTCCGGTGGAGTTCATGCCGCACTGGCGGCTGCGCTTCGAGCGCGACGCCGCGCGCATCCGCGAGAGCTGGGCCGAATGGCAGGGCGACGCCTTCCACGGCCGGATCGACGAGGTCATCGACCGGATCCGCCGGAACGGGCCGGTGGGCGCGGGCGAGGTCCGCGAGGACGAGGGGCGGTCGCGGGGCGGCTGGTGGGAATGGCATCCCTCGAAGACGGCGCTGGAATACCTGTGGCGCTGCGGCGTGCTGTCGGTCTGTCACCGCCGCGGCTTTGCCAAGTATTACGACCTGACCGAGCGGGTCTTTCCCGCGCTTGCCCCCGCGCCGCCCGCCGAAGAGACGATCGACTGGGCCTGCGGGGCGGCGCTCGACAGGCTGGGCTTCGCCACCAGCGGCGAGATCGCGGCCTTCTGGCGGAAGGTCACGCCGGAGGAGGCGAAGGCCTGGTGCGCCCGCGGCCTGCGTTCGGGCGCGCTGGTCGAGATCCTGGTCGAGGGGGCGGACGGGGCGCGGCGCCGGTGCCTTGCCCGGCCGGACGTGGCCGAGGCCGCGGGCGCGGCGCCCGAACCGCCGCGACGGGTGCGCATCCTGTCGCCCTTCGACCCGGCGCTGCGCGACCGTGCCCGCGCCGAGCGCCTGTTCGGCTTCCGCTACCGGATCGAGATCTTCGTGCCCGAGGCGAAGCGCGTCTGGGGCTACTATGTCTTTCCGGTGATGGAGGGCGACCGGATCATCGGGCGGCTCGACGCGAAGTGCCTGCGCGCCGAGGGCGTGCTGGCGGTGCGCGCCTTCTGGCCCGAGCCCGGCGTCGCGATGGGCGGCGGCAGGACGGATCGGCTGATGGCCGAACTGGGCCGGCTCGGCCGCTTCGCCGGCTGCCCGGAGCTGCGCCTGGCGGCGGACTGGCTGCGCCGGCCGGCCCAGCCTGCGGCCTGACCTGCCGTTTTGTCGCCGGCGCCTGTCGGCGGCGGACAAGACGGCCGGGCGCGCCGCCGCGAGGCTGCGGCAGGGGACCGGGTGCAGGATGCGGACCGCGATCAGCTATCGGCAGGGCGTTCTGCTTGTCCTTGCGGCGGGCGTGATGTGGTCCTTCATGGGGCTGCTCATCCGTCTGGTGGGCGAGGCCACGACCTGGCAGGTCCTGTTCTACCGCTCGCTCGGCATGATCCCGGTGCTTTACGCGACGCTGGCGGTGCGCACCGGCGGCAGGCCGGGCGCGGCGATGCGGCGGGCCGGGGCGACCGGGGTGATCGGCGGCGCCTGCCTGGTCGTCGCCTTCGCCGCGGCGATCTTCGCGATCCAGTCGACGACGGTGGCCAATGCGGTCTTCCTGTTCTCGGCGACGCCGCTCCTTTCGGCGATCCTCGGCCGCGTCCTTCTGGGCGAGGCCGTGCGCGCGGTGACCTGGCTGGCGATCGCCGTGGCGATGGTCGGCATCTTCATCATGGTGCGCGAGGGGCTGGCCGCCGGCGCGGGGATCGGCAACCTGGCGGCGCTGGCCTCGGCCGCGGCCTTCGCCGTCTTCACCGTGCTGACGCGGCGCGAGGAGATGGCCGATGCCACCCCGGCGATCCTGACCGGCGCCGTTCTGTCGGTGGCCGTCTCGGCGGCGGCGATCGCGGCCGCGGGCACGGGCTTCGCCCTGCCGCTGCGGGGCGCGCTGATCGCCCTCGGCATGGGCGCGGTGATCCTGGGGGTCGGCCTGTCCCTCTTCGCGCTGGGCGGACGCGTCGTGCCGGCGGCCGAGATGAGCCTGCTGGCGCTGCTCGAGGTCATCCTGGGCCCGGTCTGGGTGTGGCTCGTCCTCGGCGAGACGGCGACCCTTGCCACCTTCGCCGGCGGGGCGATCGTGCTGGCGGCGCTGGTCTTCAACACGCTGGCCACCGGCCTGAGCGCGGCCCGGGCGCTGCCCTGACCGGCGCGGGCGTCAGCGCGGGCGGCGGAAGAAGCGGGTCTGCGAGAAATAGTCCTCGAGCCGCTTGAGCCGGGACTGCGCATCGTCCCAGTTGCGCGACTGGACCGCGGCGATCAGCGCCTCGACGAGGAACAGGATCGGCACCATCGAATCCCAGGCCGAGGGCACGGCGATGCTGCAGGCCAGCGTATGCGCGGCGTGCTGCGTGGCCGGCGACAGCCAGCGGTCGGTGACGATCACGACCTTCGCGCCGCGCTGGGCGGCGAGTTCGGCGAACATGACCATCGTCGTCTCGTAGCGCCGGACGTCGAAGACGACGACGACGTCACCCTCGCCCATGTCCAGAAGCCCGGTCTGCCAGGCGCTGGACACCTCAGACAGCAGCGTGACCCGGGGGCGCACGACGCGCAGGACGGTGGCGAAATAGTCGGCGATGGCATGGGTCAGCCGGCCGCCGGTGACATAGACGCTGCGCGTGGCGTCGGCGAGAAGATCGGCGACGGCATCGAAACCGTCGCGGTCGAGCTGGGCGAGCGTCGCCTCGAGGTTGGAAAGGGCCGTGCCGGCGAAACGGTCGAGGATGTGCCCGTCGCGGCCGTTGCGTCTGTCCGACCGGGCGCCCGGCGAGACGAGCAGCGCCTCGACCTCGGCCCGGAGCGCGGACTGGTAATCGGGATAGCCGCGGAAGCCGAGCTTCTGCACCAGCCTGACGACCGTGGGCGTCGAGACCTCGGCAGCGCGCGCCAGCGCGGTGATCGAGCCGAGGGCCGAGACCGGGTAGTGGCTGAGGATATGGGTGGCGAGCTGGCGCTCGGCCCGTGTCAGGTCGGGCAGGGCGGCCCGCATCTGGTCCTCGATGCTGACGGATCGCGCGTCCATTCCGTTCCCTTCCGGGCCCCGCCGAATCCGGCCGGACTGAAAAGATCGTAACAGAAGTTTCCCCGCAGAAATATTCTTGACAGAATGCGGGCCGGCGAGAGACCTTCGGCCGCGACAGGGAAAGACATGAGCGCCCCGAGGACGCCTTCCGATTCGCCGCGCAGGTCCTGCGCGACCGCAGGCCGGTAGCCTGCGATGCCCGGCTGGACCGCCGCCTTCGTCGTTTTCGCCGACCGCCTGAACCGGGCCTTCGGCCGCTTCGCGATGTATCTCCTCTATGTGCTGATGGCGGTGCTGCTGTGGTCGTCGCTGTCCAAGCTGGGCGGGCAGCCCTCGCTCTGGACGCTGGAGATGGCGCAGTTCGTGATGGTCGCCTACTACGTCCTTGGCGGGGCCTACACGATGCAGATCGGCGGTCATGTCCGCATGGACCTGTTCTATGCGCGCTGGTCGCCGGGGACCAAGGCGCTGGTCGACGCCTTCACCATGCTGGCGCTGATCTTCTACATCGGCGTCATGCTCTGGGGCGCGATCGAGAGCACGGTCTATTCGCTGACCTATGCCGAGCGCAGCCCCACGGCCTGGCGGCCCTACCTGTGGCCGATCAAGCTGGTCATGTGCCTTGGCTTCGTGCTGATGCTGCTTCAGGCGACGGCCGAGTTCCTGCGCGACATCGCGCGCCTTCGCGGCGTGGACCTGCCGTCATGAGCTACGACTACATCGCGCTCCTGATGTTCTCGACGATGCTCGTGCTGATGATCACGGGGCAGCGCGTCTTCGGCCTGATCGGCTTCGTCGCCGTGGTCGCGGCGCTGGCGCTGTGGGGCACCGGATCGCAGCAGATGGGCTTCCAGGCGGCGATGAAGCTGATGAAGTGGTATCCGCTGCTGACGCTGCCGATGTTCGTCTTCATGGGCTATGTCATGAGCGAGAGCCGCCTGGCGGACGACCTATACCGGATGTTCCACGTCTGGTTCGGGCCGGTGCCCGGCGGGCTGGCGATCGGGACGATCCTGCTCATGGTCATCATCTCGGCGATGAACGGGCTGTCGGTGGCCGGCATGGCGATCGGCTCGACGATCGCGCTGCCCGAGCTTCTGCGGCGCGGCTACGACAAGCAGATGGTGACGGGGGTGATCCAGGCGGGAAGTTCGCTGGGCATCCTTATCCCGCCCTCGGTCGTGCTGGTGCTTTACGCGATGATCGCGCGCGCGCCGGTGGGCGAGCTGTGGCTGGCCGGCGTTCTGCCCGGGCTGATGATGGCGGCGATGTTCGTCGTCTATATCGGCCTGCGCTGCCTGTTCCAGCCGCATCTCGGGCCGGCGATCTCGAAGGCGGAGGCGGCGACGATCACCCGGGCCGAGAAGCTGCGCCTGCTGCGCGCGGGCCTTCTGCCCTTCGTCATCTTCGCGGCGATGATGCTGCCCTTCATCAACGGCTACACGAGCCTTGTCGAAAGCTCGGTGATCGGGGCGCTGACCACCGTTGCCGGCGCGGTCTGGAAGGGGCGCTTCACCTGGCAGGTCTTCGAGAAGGCGACGCAGAACACGCTGGCGATCTCGTGCATGTTCATGTGGATCATCCTGGCTGCGCTGTCCTTCGGCGCGGTGTTCGACGGGCTGGGCGCGGTGAAGGCCATCGAGGGCTTCTTCGTCGATCAGCTTCACTGGTCGCCCTGGACGATCCTGGTGATGATGCAGGTCTCGTTCCTGCTGATGGGGATGTTCCTCGACGACACGGCGATGCTGGTCATCGTCGCCCCGCTCTACGTGCCGCTGGTGGCCAAGCTCGATCTAGGGGTCGATCACGTCCTGATCTGGTACGGGGTGCTTTACACGATCACCTGCCAGATCGCCTATCTGACGCCGCCCTTCGGCTACAACCTTTTCCTGATGCGGGCCTTCTCTCCGCCCGAGATCCGGATGGGCGACATCTACCTGTCGGTCATCCCCTTCGTGCTGGTCATGATCGGCGCCCTGGTCGCGCTGATGCTGTTCCCCGAGATCGCGCTCTGGCTGCCGATGAGGGTCTATCCAGGCTGACAGGAACGACCGCCCCGGAGGGGCGGCAACATGGAGGTGAAGATGACGACAAGACGCAAGCTTCTGACCCATGGCGCGCTGGCGGGCGCGGCCGCCCTTGCGGCGCCGGCCGTCGCGCGGGCGCAGGCACCGATCAAGTGGCGGCTCCAGACCTATGCCGGGGCGGCGCTCTCGGAGCATGTGGTCAAGCCGGCGGTGGATGCCTTCAACACCGCCGCCAACGGGCAGATGGAGATCGAGCTCTATACCGCGGACCAGCTGGTGCCGACGGCCGAGCTGTTCCGCGCGATGCAGTCGGGCACGATCGATGCGGTGCAGTCCGACGACGATTCCATGGCCTCGCCGACCGAGGTGACGGTGTTCGGCGGCTACTTCCCGCTGGCGCTGCGCTACTCGCTGGACGTGCCGGCCCTGTTCTACAAGTACGGGCTGAAGCAGATCTGGGAGGAGGAATACGCCAAGGTCGGGGTCAAGCACATCTCGGCCGGGTCCTGGGATCCGTGCAACTTCTCGACCAACAAGCCGGTCAGGTCGCTGGCCGACCTGCAGGGGCTGAGGGTCTTCACCTTCCCGACCGCCGGGCGGTTCCTGGCCCAGTTCGGCGTCGTTCCGGTGACCGTGCCCTACGAGGACGTCGAGGTGGCGATGCAGACCGGCGAGCTTGACGGCGTTGCCTGGTCGGGAATCACCGAGGTTCACACGGTGGGCTGGTCGAACGTCACCAAGTACTTCCTGACCAACCCGATCTCGGGCGCCTGGATCGGGCATTTCTTCGCCAACATGGACCGCTGGAACGAGGTGCCGCCGCACCTTCAGGTGCTGATGGCGCAGTGCTTCGATGCCTCGCACCTCTACCGGCAGCACTGGTACTGGGCCGGCGAGGCGGACCTGCGCGTCAACGGCAAGCTGGAGCTGACCACGATCCCCGACGAGGAATGGGCGCAGGTCGAGGCCGCGGCCGCCAAGTTCTGGGACGAGATCGCCGCGGAATCCGAGCTGAAGGCCAAGGTCGTCGGGATCATCAAGCAGTACAACGAGCTGATGACCAAGGCGGGGCGGCCCTACCGCTACAGCTGAGCCGGCAGGCCGCGGCCGGGACAAGAGCGGGGCGGCGGGTTGGTCCGCCGCCCCGGAGACCTGAGGGGGAGAGGGCGCGATGCCCGCCAATCTGACATTCGACGAACTGAAGAAGGCCGTTAAGGCCGGCGAGATCGATACCGTGCTGACCACGGTCGTCGACATGCAGGGCCGGCTCATGGGCAAGCGCTTCCACGCCCAGCATTTCATCGACTCGGGCCACGAGGAGACGCATGGCTGCGACTACCTCCTGGCCGTGGACATGGAGATGACGCCGGTCCAGGGCTACAAGTCCACCAACTGGGCCACCGGCTACGGCGACTATGTCCACAAGCCGGATCTCTCGACCCTGCGGCGGGTGCCCTGGCTGCCGGGGACGGCGATGGTGATGTGCGATTTCCTCGACCATCACACGCACGAACCGGTGCCCCATGCCCCGCGCAGCGTGCTCAAGCGCCAGCTTGCCCGCGCCTCGGCCCTGGGCTTCACGCCGATGATGGCGTCGGAACTGGAATTCTTCCTGTTCGAGGAGGCCTACAACGAGCTTTTCGACGACGGCTATCGCGGGATGACGCCGCTGTCGCGCTACAACATCGACTACTCGATCCTCGGCACCTCGAAGGAGGAGGGGATCATGCGCGACATCCGCAACGGCCTTTTCGGCGCGGGGATCCCGATCGAGAATTCCAAGGGCGAGGCCGAGGCCGGGCAGGAGGAGATCAACGTCCGCTATTCGGACGCGCTGGACACCTGCGACATGCATTCGATCGTCAAGAACGGCGTCAAGGAGATCGCCCATCAGCACGGGGTCGCGGCGACGTTCATGGCGAAGTGGAGCCACCGGCATGCCGGATCGTCGAGCCACATCCACCAGTCCCTGTGGAAGGACGGCAGGAACGCCTTCCACGATCCCAAGGGCCATCACGGCATGTCGGCGCTGATGCGCCACTACCTGGCGGGGCAGCTCATGCATGCCCGCGACCTGACGCTGTTCCTTGCGCCCTATGTCAACAGCTACAAGCGCTTTGTCGTGGGCATGTTCGCGCCGACAAAGGCCGTCTGGTCCACCGACAACCGCACGGCAGGGTTCCGCGTCTGCGGCGCCGACACGAAGGGCGTGCGGGTCGAGTGCCGGATCGGCGGGGCGGACCTGAACCCCTACATGGCCTGCGCGGCCCTTCTGGCGGCGGGTCTGGACGGGATCGAGCGGAAGCTGGAGCTGGAGCCCGAAGCCTCGGGCGACATGTACAAGGCCCGGCGGGTGCGCGAGATTCCCAAGGCGCTTCGCGAGGCGGCGGCGCTGACGGCGCGCTCGCGCATGCTGCGGTCGGCCTTCGGCGACGACGTGGTGGACCACTACGTCCACGCCGCGGAATTCGAGGTGAGCGAGATGGACCGCGTGGTGACGGATTTCGAGGTCCGCCGGGGGTTCGAGCGGGCCTAGGCCCGGAGGGATTGCGACATGACGACAATGATCAGATGCATCTCGCCCGTCGACGGGCGGGTCTATGCCGAGCGTCCGGCGCTGACGCCAGCCGAGGCCGATTCCTGCGTGGCGCGGGCGCGCGCGGCCCAGCCCGCCTGGGCGGCCCGGCCGCTGGACGAGCGCATCGCCCTGGTGAAGGCCGCGGTCCAGACGCTGAACGACGACAGGGCCCGCATCGTCGAGGAACTGGCCTGGCAGATGGGACGCCCCGTCCGTTACGGGGGCGAGTTCGGCGGCCTGAACGAACGGACCGACTACATGGCGAAGGTCGCGCCCGAGGCGCTGGCGCCGATGGTGGTGGAGGAGACCGACCGCTTCGCCCGCCGCATCGAGTTCGCCCCCCACGGCGTCGTCTTCGTCATCGCGCCGTGGAACTATCCCTACATGACGGCGATGAACACGATCGTTCCGGCCCTGATCGCCGGCAACAGCGTCATTCTCAAGCACGCCTCGCAGACACTGCTGGTGGGCGAGCGCATCGCCGAGGCGATGGCGAAGGCCGGGGTGCCGGCGGACGTGTTCCAGAACGTCGTCCTGGACCACCAGGGGACCGAGCGGCTGATCGCCAACCGGTCCTTCGGCTTCGTCAACTTCACCGGCTCGGTCGCCGGCGGGCAGGCGATCGAGCGGGCCGCGGCGGGCACCTTCACCGGCCTCGGGCTGGAACTGGGCGGCAAGGATCCCGGCTACGTCATGGAGGATGCCGATCTGGACTGGGCGGTCGACGTGCTGATGGACGGCGCGATGTACAATTCCGGCCAGTGCTGCTGCGGGATCGAGCGCATCTATGTCAGTCACAAGCTCTTCGACGACTTCGTCGCGAAGGCGGTCGCTTGGGTGAACGGCCTGCGGCTGGGCAATCCCTTCGACCCGGAGACGACGCTGGGGCCGATGGCCAGCGCCCGCTTCGCCCGCACGGTGCGCGAGCAGACGGCCGAGGCCGTGGCGAAGGGCGCCCGCCCGCTGATCGAGCGGCAGAACTTTCCGGCCGATGACGGCGGCGCCTACCTGATGCCGCAGATCCTTGTGAACGTCGATCACCGGATGCGGGTGATGACCGAGGAAAGCTTCGGCCCGGTGGTCGGGATCATGCCGGTCAGGGACGATGCCGAGGCGCTGGCCCTGATGAACGACAGCCCCTACGGCCTGACGGCGAGCCTGTGGACGCAGGACCCCGACCGCGCCTGGGCGCTGGCCCGCCGGATCGAGACCGGCACGGTCTTCATGAACCGCGCCGACTACCTCGATCCGGCGATCTGCTGGACCGGCTGCAAGGATACCGGGCGCGGCGTCGGCCTGTCGAAGCTGGGCTACCATTCGGTGACGCGCCCCCGTTCCTACCACTTCCGCAAGGTGAAACCGTCATGACCGTCCCCAAGGCAAACTGGTCCTACCCGACCGCGATCAAGTTCGGCGCCGGCCGCATCGCCGAGCTTGCCGACCACGTGAAGGCGGCGGGCATCACGCGACCGCTTCTCGTGACCGACCGCGCGCTGGCCGCGCTGCCCGTGACGGCGCGGGCGCTTGACGTGCTGGAGGCCGGCGGCCTGGGGCGGGCCGTCTTCTCGGAGGTCGATCCCAACCCCCACGAGGGCAACATGGCGGCCGGGATCGCCGCCTTCCGCGCTGGCGGGCATGACGGCGTGGTGGCCTTTGGCGGGGGATCGGGCCTGGACCTCGCCAAGATGATCGCGCTGATGGCCAACCAGCGGCCGGAACTGAGCGTCTGGGACCTCGAGGACATCGGCGACTGGTGGACCCGGGCCGACGCGGCGAGGATCGCGCCCGTGGTCGCGGTGCCGACGACCGCCGGCACGGGCAGCGAGGTCGGGCGCGCCGGCGTGCTGACCAACAGCCAGACCCATGTGAAGAAGATCATCTTCCATCCCGGGCTGATGCCGAAGGTGACGATCTGCGACCCCGAGCTGACCGTGGGCATGCCGAAGGCGATCACCGCGGGGACCGGGATGGATGCGCTGGCCCACTGCCTCGAGGCCTACTGCACCGACTTCTACCACCCGCTGAGCCAGGGCATCGCGCTGGAAGGGATGCGCCTCGTCATCGAGAACCTGCCGCGGGCCCATGCGGAGCCGGGCGACCTCGAGGCGCGGGCCCACATGATGAGCGCGGCCGCGATGGGGGCGATCGCCTTCCAGAAGGGGCTGGGGGCGATCCATGCGCTGAGCCATCCGGTGGGCGCGCTCTACAACACGCATCACGGCACGACGAACGCGGTGGTGATGCCCATGGTGCTGGATTTCAACCGGCCGGCGATCGAGGAGAGGATCGCGCGCGCGGCCGCCTATCTGGGGATCGCGGGCGGTTTCGACGGGTTCCGCGCGCGGATCATGGCACTGCGGGAGAGCCTGGGGATTCCGGCGGGCCTTGCGGCGATGGGGGTGGAACGGACGCAGCTGGACAGGCTGACGGCGATGGCGCTGGAGGATCCGACGGCCGGGGCGAACCCGGTGAAGATGACGGCCGAGAACACGCGGGCGCTCTACGAGGCCTGCATGTGAGCAGGCGCCGGGGGACTTCGCGTCCCCCGGACCCCCTGCGGAGTATTTGGCCAGGATGAAGGGGCTGCTTGGGCGAGAGCTGTGAGATCGCGGTGATCGGCGCGGGGGTGATCGGCCTTGCCGTCGCCCACCGTCTGGCCGGCGAGGGGCGCGACGTCCTGCTGATCGATCCGGCAGAGCCAGGATCGGGGGCGAGCCACGGCAATGCCGGGACGGTCGCCGGCTATGCGGTGCAGCCCCTGGGCACGCCGGCCATGCTGCGCAGCCTGCCATCGCTGCTCTTCGACCGCGATTCGCCGCTGTCCATCCGCCGCGCGGCGATCCTGTCCCTGGCGCCCTGGCTGGTGCGGCTGGTCGTGGCCTCGCGGCCGGCCGCGGCGGCCCGCGGGGCGCGCCTGCTGGCGGGGCTGCTGGCCGATGCGGGGGACCGCTGGGAAGGGCTGGCCGCGGAGGTCGGCTGGCCCGGGGGGCTGGCCGACCGCGGCTGCCTCTATCTCTATGCCGATGCCGCCGAGGGCGCGGCGGGCGCGCGCGACATTGCGGCCCGCCGGGCGCTGGGCGTGACGGTCGAGATCCTGTCGCCCGGGGATCTGGCGCGGATGGAGCCGGGGCTGCCGGCGATGGCAGGGGGCGCGGCGTTCTTTCCCGGCGCCCGGTTCCTTCGCGATCCCGGGCGGATGATGGCGCGGCTGGCGGAGGACGCCCGTGCCCGCGGGGTGCGCCTGCTGCGCGCCGCGGCCCGGGGCCTCGGGCCGGAGGCCGGCGGGGTGGGAATCGCGACCGGGGCGGGCCATGTCCGCGCCCGGCGGGCGGTGATCGCCGCGGGGGCGCATTCGCGCCCGCTGGCCCGGATGGCCGGAGACCGGGTGCCGCTCGACACGGAGCGGGGCTATCACCTCGAGTACGACGGGGAGGAGGTGCGGCTGACCCGGCCCGCCTGCCCGGTGGCGCGCGGCTTCTACCTGTGCCCGATGGCGGGGCGGCTGCGCGCGGCGGGCACGGTGGAGCTTGGCGGCCTTGGCGCGCCGCCCTCGGCAAGGCGGATCGCGCGGCTGGACGAAGGCGCGCGTGCGGTCTTCCCGGACCTGCCGGCGCCGTCGCGGAGCTGGATGGGGCTGCGTCCGTCGATTCCCGACAGCCTGCCGGTTGTCGGACCGGCACGCGCCCTGCCGGAGGTGATCCACGCCTTCGGGCACGGCCATCTCGGCGTGACGCTTGCCCCCGTCACGGCCGCCATCGTCGCCGCGCTGGTGGCCGGACGGACGCCGCCCGTCGATATCGCCGGCCTTTCGCCGGGGCGCTTCTGAAGGATGCGCCGCCGGTCAGCCGGCGAAGTTCTGCGACATGTAGAACTGGCCGCAATAGGGCGCGCTGGTGTTCAGTGCGGCCCCCGAACCCATGACCTTGACGCTGCGGTTCATCATGTTCGCGCGGTGGCCCGGCGAGTTGTACCAGTATTCCACCATGGTCCGCGCCAGCGAGGCATAGGTATGGGCCGGGATCGGCTGACCGCCATAGGTCGAGAAGGAGCACTGGCCGTTGATCCTGAACGACATCCCGTCGATGCGGAAGCGGTGCACCATGCCGATGTTCTCGGCCCCGGTCTTGAACTTGACCCCCGAGGTCGAGAGCCGCGCCCGGAGCGTGGACTGCCCGCCGACGGTTGAGCGGTGCGAGACGTTCATCGTGCGGGCCATCCATTTTGCATGCGTCTCGGCCACGCGGCGCAGGCTTGCCGAGGGCGCGAGCCGCGAGAGGCCCGACCGGCAGCGGTAGTAGTTCACCTCGGACAGGACGGCCGCATCGAGCAGCGCGGCATTGATCGCCTTGCCGGGCTGGATCAGGGCATCGGCCCCGGCCGGCATCGGGCGGCCGCAGGCCTGGGCGAGACCGCCCGAGAGCGAGATCACCACGGCCGCCAAGGCGGCGATTCCGGCCCGTGCAGACATCTCCAACGCTCCTTCCCTGGCAGGGATACGAAGGGGCGCCCCCGTGGCCGACTGTCCACGCAACCGTGGCGAAAACGGGGCGGAGGGGGCGCCGAAACTGTCTGTTTCCGTTGACTTGACGCCGCCCTTCGGCCATGTGCCGGCCAGCAGATGCAGGATGCGCCTTCATGAAGATCGCGATGATCGGAACCGGCTATGTCGGCCTTGTCTCGGGCGTCTGCCTGTCCGATTTCGGGCACGAGGTGACCTGCGTCGACAGGGACGCGGCCAAGGTCGCGCGGCTGGCCCGGGGCGAGGTGCCGATCTACGAGCCGGGGCTCGAGCAGCTGATGGCCAAGAACGTCGCGGCGGGGCGGCTGTCCTTCACCGGCGACCTGGCCGCGGCGGTGGCCGGGGCGGATGCGGTCTTCATTGCCGTGGGCACGCCGACGCGGCGCGGCGACGGCCATGCCGACCTGACCTATGTGATGGCGGCGGCCGCCGAGATCGGCCGGGCCCTGACCGGCTATGCCGTGGTGGTGACGAAATCGACGGTGCCGGTCGGCACCAACCGCAAGGTGGCCGAGGCGATCCGTGCCGCAGCGCCGGCGGCAGAATTCGACGTGGCATCGAACCCGGAATTCCTGCGCGAGGGGGCGGCGATCGACGATTTCATGCGCCCCGACAGGGTGGTCGTCGGCACCGGATCGGAGCGCGCGCGCGAGGTGATGGGCGAGATCTACCGCCCGCTCTTCCTGCGCGACTTCCCGATCCTCTACACCGATCTCGAGACGGCAGAGATGATCAAGTATGCGGCCAACGCCTTCCTGGCCACCAAGATCACCTTCATCAACGAGATCGCGCTTCTCTGCGAGAAGGTGGGCGCCGACGTGAAGCAGGTGTCAAAGGGCATCGGCCTTGACGGACGGATCGGCAACAAGTTCCTGCATGCCGGGCCGGGCTATGGCGGATCGTGCTTTCCCAAGGACACGCAGGCGCTGGCGCGGATCGGCCAGGAACATGCCGCGCCGATGCAGATCGTCGAGACGGTCATCAAGGTCAACGACCAGATCAAGCGCCGGATGGTGGACAAGATCGTCGACCTGTGCGGCGGCTCGGTGAACGGCAAGACGGTGGCCGTGCTGGGCGTCACCTTCAAGCCCAACACCGACGACATGCGCGAGGCGCCGTCGCTGACGATCGTGCCGGCGCTGGTCGGCGCGGGGGCGAAGGTGCGCGTGACCGACCCGCAGGGCCGGCGCGAGGGCGAGGGCCTGCTGCCCGGCGTCATCTGGGCAGAGGACGCCTACAAGGCGGCGACGAATGCCGATGCGGTGGTGATCCTGACCGAGTGGAACGAGTTCCGCGCCCTGGACCTGGCCAGGCTGGCGCGGCGGATGGCCACGCCGCGCATGGCCGACCTGCGCAACATCTACAATGCCAGGGATGCCGCGAAGGCCGGGTTCGAGGCCTATGTCGCGGTCGGCCGCTGAAAGAGCCCGGCGAATTCGGCGCGCAGCAGGTTCTTCTGCACCTTGCCCATCGTGTTGCGCGGCAGTTCGGCGACGATGGCGATGTGCCTGGGGCGCTTGAAGGCGGCAAGTCCCCCCGTCAGCGCGCCCGACAGGGCGGCCGGGTCGGGCCGCGCGCCGGGGCGCGCCACGACGGCGGCCACCACGGCCTCGCCGAGATCGGGGTGCGGCACGCCGAAGACGGCGCTTTCGAGGACGCCGGGCAGGGCGTCGAGGGCCAGTTCGACCTCCTTCGGATAGACGTTGAGGCCGCCCGAGATGACGAGGTCCTTCGCCCGGCCGACGATCGTCAGGTAACCGTCGGCATCCCTCTGGCCGAGATCGCCGGTGATGAAGAATCCGTCGGGGCGGATCTCCTCGCGCGTCTTCTCGGGCATGCCCCAGTAGCCGGAAAAGACGTTCGGGCCGCGCACCTCGATGACGCCGATCCCGCCATCCGGGACGGGCTGGCCGGCGGCGTCGCAGAGCCGCACCTCGACCCCAGGCAGGGGCAGCCCCACGGTGCCGGGGCGGCGTTCGCCGTGAAGCGGGTTCGACGTGATCATGTTCGTCTCGGTCATGCCGTAGCGTTCCAGGATCGCGTGGCCGGTTCGGGCGGCGAAGGCGCGGTGCGTCTCGGTCAGCAGGGGGGCGGAGCCCGAGACGAAGAGCCGCATGTGGGCGACGAGGTCCCGGGTCAGGCGCGGGTCGTCCAGAAGCCGCGTGTAGAAGGTGGGCACGCCCATCATCGCCGTCGCCTGCGGCAAGAGGCGCAGCACCTCGGCCGGATCGAAGCGCGGCAGGAAGATCACCGGGCAGCGGGCCAGAAGCGCGACGTTCGTCGCCACGAACAGCCCGTGCGTGTGGAAGACGGGCAGCGCGTGCAGCAGGCAGTCGGAGGCGGTGAAGCCCCAGGCCGCAGTCAGGACGCGGGCATTCGACAGAAGGTTGTCGTGGCTGAGCATGGCGCCCTTGGACCGGCCGGTCGTGCCCGAGGTATAGAGCAGCGCCGCCAGATCGCCCGGGCCGCGCGGGGCGGGTGCCGACGGCGCCGCGGGAAGCCCGGCGAAGCTGCCCGAACCGTCCGCGGCCAGGGTCATCAGGGCCGCGCCGCCCGCAGCCCCCTGCAGCGCAGCCTCACGGGCGGGATCGGCCAGAAGCAGGCGCGCCCCGCTGTCCTGCACGAAATAGGCGACCTCGGCCGGGGTATAGGCTGTGTTCAGCGGCAGGAAGACGATCCCCGCCCGGATCGCGCCGGCGATGGCGGCCAGCATGGAAGGGCTCTTCTCCAGCTGCATGGCCACCCGGTCGCCGGGCGCGAGGCCGGCCGCGGCAAGGCGGGCGGCCATGCGCGCGGCCTCGGCCGCGAAGGCGCCGTGCGTGACGCGGCTTCCGTCGGGCAGGACGAGGAAGGTCGAGGCGGCGCCGTCGAGGGGGGCGAAGAGGGCGTCGTGAAGATGGTTCGGCAAGGCGCTGCTCCGGCCGCTGCTCCGTCGGTCGGCGCGACCCTAGCGCATCGCCCTCCGGAACGGCAGCTGCAACGCGAAGATCGCGGCGGCGGCCAGCACGATCGAGGGACCGGCCGGGGTGTCGAGCCGCAGCGACAGGACAAGCCCGGCGATGACGGCGAGCATGCCGATCAGGGTGGCGGTGACGGCCATCGCCTCGGGCGTGCGGCTGGGTCCGCGGGCGGCGGCGGCCGGGATGACGAGGAGGGCGGCGATCAGCAGGGCGCCGACGATGCGGATCGACACCGCCACCGTGAGCGCCAGGGCAAGCGTCAGGACCAGCCGCTCGCGCCGGGGGTCATATCCTGCGGCCTGCGCGAGTTCCTCGTTGACCGTCGCCGTCAGCAGGCCGGGCCAGCGCCAGGCCAGAAGGCCCAGCACCGCCGCCGACCCGGCCCAGACGACGGCCAGGTCGGCCCGGGTGACGGCGAGGATGTCGCCGAAGAGGAAGGCCGACAGGTCCACCCGCACCCCCGGCAGGAAGGACGCGGCGAAAAGGCCGGCCGCCAGCGCCGAATGGGCAAGCACGCCGATCGCGGTGTCGGTGGCATGGCCGCGCCCGGCCAGCGCCGCGACGCTGGCCGCCATGGCCAGCGCCACGACGAGGGTCCCGGCATAGAGCGGCAGGCCGGTGGCGAAGGCCAGCGCCACGCCGAGAATCGCGGCATGGGCCGTCGCATCGCCGAAATAGGCCATGCGGCGCCAGACGACGAAGGACCCGAGCGGGCCGGTCGCCAGGGTCAGGCCGATCCCGGCCAGCGCCGCGCGCAGGATGAATGCGTCAGGCACCGGCATCCTCCACCTGCGGACGGGGCTGGGGATGGGGGTGATGCGGATGGGCATGGTCGTGGCCGTGCCCGGAATCGTGGTCGTGGTCGTGATCGTGATGGTGGCGGTAGAGCGCCATCGTGCCGCCGGTGCCCAGACCGAACAGCGCCCGGTATTCCGGCGCTGCCGAGACATGGGCGGGCGTGCCCTCGCAGCAGACATGACCGTTGAGGCAGATCACCCGGTCCGAGGCGCTCATCACCACATGCAGGTCGTGGCTGACCAGCAGCACGGCGGCGCCTGTCTCCTGCCGGACGGCCGCGATCAGCCGGTAGAAGGCGGCGACGCCCGGCTGGTCCAGCCCCTGGGTCGGCTCGTCCAGGATCAGCAGGCCCGGCCCGGACAGAAGCGCCCGCGCCAGCAGCACGCGCTGGAACTGGCCGCCCGAAAGCGACGTCATCTGCTGCCCCGAAAGCCCCGCGACCCCGGCACGTTTCAGTGACGATTCGGCCAGTTCGTCACTGATCCGCAGGGGAAGGGACAGGAACCGCCGCACCGTCATCGGCAACGTCGCGTCGATATGCAGCCGCTGCGGCACATAGCCGATGCGCAGGCCCGCCGCCCGCGTCACGGTGCCGCCGGAGAGCCGCTCCAGCCCGAGCAGCGCCCGCACGAGCGTCGTCTTGCCCGAACCGTTCGGGCCGACGACGGTGACGATCTCGCCGGCGCGGAGGGCAAGGTCCACGCCCGCCAGAACCGGGCCGCCGCCGTGCCTGACCGTCAGGCCGCGCGCCTCGATCAGCGAGGGTCATGACGCGGCGCCCCGGCAGGCCGGGCAGAGGCCGAGCGCCTCGATGTTCGACCGCTCGACGGCGAAGCCCAGCGCCGCGGCGGCGCCGTCCAGCGCCTGCCGGACCGCGCCCGCCGGTGCCTCGGCCACCGAGCCGCAGGACCGGCAGATCAGGAAGGCGGCGTCGTGCGCCTCGCCCGGATGCATGCAGGCGGCAAAGGCGTTGAGCCGCCGGATGCGGTGGGCGAGCCCGTGATCGACCAGGAAGTCGAGCGCCCGGTAGGCGACCGGCGGCTGGCTGCCGAAGCCGCTCTGCGCCAGCCGGTCGAGCACCTCGTAGGCGCCCACGGCGCGATGCGCCTCGAGCAGGATCTCCAGGGTCCGCCGGCGCACCGGCGTCATCCGGGCGCCGCGCCGCCGGAGATGCGCCTCGGCCCGGGCGAGGACGTCGCCGGTGCAATGCGTGTGGTCGTGGGTCCGGAAGGCCAGACCCGCCTCGCCGCCTGCTGCCGCAACCTGCGCCATGCCGATGCCCTCCGATCCTGCCTTGACTCGTTATGACATAACATAACATATGCCGGGTCGCACAGGACCGCCAGCCCCGGATCGCCCATGCCCCTTCGCCGTCTCGCCGCCCTCTGCCTTGCGCTCTGGCCCGCGGCGGCGCCGGCAGAGGTGCCGCGGGTCGTCGCCGACATCGCCCCCGTCCATTCCCTGGTTGCGCAGGTGATGGGCACGCTCGGCCAGCCCGAGCTCCTGATGGACCGGGGGGCGGATGCGCACGACTACCAGATGCGGCCGTCGCAGGCGCGCGCCCTGGCGGGGGCCGACCTGCTGGTCTGGATCGGGCCGGGGATGACGCCCTGGCTGGCCCGTGCGGCCGAGGGCGACCTGGCCGGGCGGTCCCTGGTGCTGCTCGACGTGCCGGGAACCACCGTCCTGCCCTTCGCCGGCGGGGCGGCCGATGCCGCGGGCGAGGAGCCGGCGGGCCCCGATCCCCATGCCTGGCTCGATCCGTCCAACGCGTCCCTCTGGCTTCAGGCGATCGCCGGGGCCCTTTCGGAGGCCGATCCCGCAAATGCGGCGACCTACGCCGCCAATGCCGCGGCGGCGCATCAGGCGATCGAGGCCGCCGATGACGGGGTCGCGGCGATGCTGGCACCGGTGCGGGGGCAGCGCATCATCGTCTATCACGACGCGCTGGGCTATTTCGCCGCCCGTTACGGGCTGAGGCTGGTGCAGGCCGTGGCCGCCGGCGATGCCGCCCTGCCCGGCGCGGGACGGATCGCCGGGCTTCGCGACCGGCTGGCGGGAACGGCCTGCATCTTCCCCGAGGCGGGCCGCGATCCCGGCCTGGTCGAGACCCTGGCCGAGGGAACCGGTGTCAGGATCGGCGACCCGCTCGACCCCGAGGGGCGCGACCTGCCGCCCGGCCCGGCGCTCTATGTGCAGCTCCTGCAGGGCCTCGGCCGGACGATTGCCGCCTGCGCCGCGCCGCCCGGCTGACGCGACGCCCTTCCCTTCGCCGCGCCGCCGGTCCAGAACTTGCGCGACGAGGGGGAGATGGCACGATGGCCGGGATCTTCGACGACCGTCCCTGCGAACTGGGCGAGGGGCCGCTCTGGCACCCCGGGCGCGGGCAGCTCTGGTGGTTCGACATCCTCGGCCGGCGGCTGCTGACGCGGACGGACGAGGGTGCCGGAACCCTGCACCTGCCCGAGATGTTCTCGGCCGCCGGCTGGGTGGATCACGACCGCCTGTTCGCCGCCTCCGAGACGGGGTTCTGGCTGATCGACATCCCGTCCGGGCGGCTGGAGCGGATCGCCGCGCTTCTGGCCGACGACCCCGGCACGCGGTCGAACGACGGCCGCGCCGATCCCTGGGGCGGATTCTGGATCGGCACGATGGGCAAGCGCGCCGAGCCCGGCCGCGGCGCCATCCATCGCTACCTGCGGGGCGAGGTGCGGACCCTCTTTCCCGGCATCGGCATCCCGAACGCGATCAGCTTCACCCCCGACCGCCGCTTCGCGCATTTCGCCGACAGCGCCGCGGCGAAGGTCTGGCGGGTGAAGCTGGACGCAGCGGGCTGGCCCGCCGGCGAGCCTTCGCTGTTCCTCGACCTTGCCGGGCAGGCGGGGGTGCCGGACGGCGCGGTCTGCGACGCCGCGGGGAACCTGTGGCTTGCCGAATGGGGCGCGGCCCGCGTCGCGGTCTACGGCCCGGACGGGCGGCTGCAGCGCACGGTCGGGGTGGCGGGGCGCCATGCCTCGTGCCCGGCCTTCGGCGGGCCGGGGCTGGGCACGCTGTTCGTGACCTCTGCGCGCGAGAACCTGACGGCGGCCGAGATCGCCGCCGAGCCCCTGAACGGCTGCACCTTCATGGCCGAGGCAGGGGCGAAGGGCCTGCCCGAGCCGGCGGTCGTGCCCTGACGGCGGCTTGAACCGCCGGCGCGGCCTGCTACCGTTCCGGCAGCGAAGGCAGGGCCGACGATGAGGGACACGCTATCCTCGGCGATCACGGATTTCGCGGCCGGCATGGGCCTGTCGCGGCCGGCTGGCCTGTGCTTTGCCGCAATCTGGTCGAGCCCGGCCCCGGTCACCGCCGACGAGCTGACGGCGCGCCTGGGGATCGCGCGGTCGAATGCCTCGACGGCGCTAAGGGAACTGCGCGACTGGGGCCTCGTCGCGGTCGAACGGCGGCCCGGCGACCGCAAGGAGTATTTCGTCGCGCCCGACGACCCCTGGGAGATCGCGCGCCGCCTCCTGGCCGGGCGGCAGCGGCGGATCCTCGCGCCGCTTCTCGAGCGACTGCTCGAGGCCGAGGCCGAGACCGGCAACCCCCGCGTGGCGGCACTGCATGCGGCGGCGGAACGTGCCGACGGCTGGCTTTACGCGCTGGCCGCGCTGGATGGCGCCGGGTTGCGCGCGGCCATGGCGGCCCCGCCGTCGCGCGAGGGCGGCGGCAAGAACAAGAAGAAGAAGCGCAAGGGCTGAGCCCGCGCCACGGCGGTTCGGGGGAAGGGTGGTGGCGAGGGGGGGACTCGAACCCCCGACCCCGCGATTATGAGTCGCGTGCTCTAACCAGCTGAGCTACCTAGCCACGGCTGCCGGACCTATGACAGGCGGGCGGACAGGTCAAGTCCCGGCCGGGTGGTGATAGTCGCGGAACCAGGCGACGAATTCGGCCATGCCCTCGCGGATGCCCGTCCGCGGGGCATAGCCCGTCAGCCGGCGCAAGAGCGTCGTGTCGGCCCAGGTGGCGCGCACGTCGCCCTTCTGCATCTCCATCATCCGGCGCACGGCCCTGCGGCCGCAGGCGGCCTCGATCGCGGCGATGAAATCGTCAAGCGAAACCTTCTCGCCGTTGCCGATGTTGACCAGACGCCAGGGCGCGACGGGGGACAGGCTGTCGCCCTCGGCGACCGGCCCGCCCTCGGCCGGTGGCCGGGGCGGCACGTCGGCCAGAAGCCTAATGGCGCGCACGAGGTCGCCCGCATGGGTGAAGTCGCGGAACATCCGGCCCTCGCCATAGACCTCGATCGGTTCCCCCGCGAGGATCGCCCGCGTGAACTTCCACGGCGCCATGTCGGGCCGGCCCCAGGGACCGTAGACGGTGAAGAAGCGGAAGACCGTCACCGGCAGCCCGTGCAGGTGCGACCAGGCATGACTGAGGTTCTCGGCCGCCTTCTTCGTGGCCGCATAGAGCGACACCTGGAAATCGGCCTTGTCCGTCTCTCGCCACGGCATCCCTTCGCTTGCGCCATAGGCCGACGATGTGGAGGCGATCATCAGGTGCGGGACGCCGGCCGTGCTTGCCGCCTCGAGAACGTTGAACGTGCCCTCGACGTTCGAGGACAGGTAGCTGCGCGGGGCCTCGAGCGAATAGCGCACGCCCGCCTGCGCGCCGAGATGGACAAGCAGCCCGGGCCGGAAGGCCGCGACATCGGCGGCAAGGCCGGCCTGATCCTCGAGCATGCCCTCGGTGAAGGAGAACCCTTCGCTCTGGGCCAGAACCGAGAGGCGGCGGCGCTTCAGCGCGGGATCGTAGTAGGGGGTCATCCCGTCATGGCCGTGGACGCGGAACCCTTCGGCCAGGAAAAGCCGGGCCAGATGGAACCCGATGAATCCCGCCGCCCCGGTGATGTAGACGCGCCGCATGGGCCACCTCCGCCTTCGCCTGCCGATCATTAGCGGCACATGCGCCCGAGGTCCAACCGCCCGCCCGCCCCCACCCCGCACTGCGCGGCAGCGCCGGGCGGGCGCCGCCGTCTTGGCGCTTGCGGCGGCGGGCGGATTTCCCCAAACCTTGGCCATGACCCGCAGAACGGATCGCCCCGCGGCCCCAGGCCTGCGCATCCGCGTCGATTTCGGCGCCGCCGGCCTGATGGGGCCGGGCAAGGCCGAGCTTCTGGAACGCATCGGGCGCACCGGATCCATCGCGGCGGCGGGGCGCGAGATGGGGATGAGCTACAAGCG
>JAOADN010000036.1 GCA_026417295.1 Paracoccaceae bacterium | reverse complement strand
GACCTGGACGGTTCTGGCCGAGGGGGACGAGGTCCTTGCCGATGCCGCCATCGCCCGCCAGCGCCGCCACGGCCCCGACCTCCGGGGTGATCGCGGTCGAAGGCCGCGAGGGCCGCACGCTTCCCGGCGAGGCGGGGTGTGCCGGCCGACCTTGCGATGGCGCCCGGCACGGCGATACTGCCTGCATGGAATGGCGGGACGAGGCGATCATCCTGACGGTGCGTCGGCACGGCGAGAGCGCGGCGATCGTCGAATTGCTGACGCCCGCGCGCGGGCGCCACGCCGGCGTCGTTCCGGGGGGCGCATCGCGCCGCATGGCGCCGCTGCTGCAACCCGGCGCGCAGGTGCAGGCCGCCTGGCGCGCGCGGCTCGACGAGCATATCGGCACGCTGACGGTCGAACCCCTGCGTTCGCGTGCGGCGATCCTCGCCGACCGGCGGGCGCTGCTCGCGCTGAACGCGGTCTGCGGCCTGCTGTCCTTCGCCCTGCCCGAGCGCGAGCCGCACCTTCCCGTCTATGCCGCGACCGTCGCGCTGCTCGACGCGCTGGCCGGGGGGGCGGACTGGCATGCCGCCTATCTCGCCTGGGAGCTCCTGCTGCTCGACGAGCTCGGCTACGGGCTCGACCTCACGGCCTGCGCCCTGACCGGGGCGACGGCCGACCTCGCCTGGGTCAGCCCCGCCAGCGGGCGCGCCGTCAGCCGCGCCGCCGGCCAGCCCTGGGAGGGGCGGCTCCTGCCCTATCCCGATACCGCCGCCGCCGACCCGGCCCGGCTGAATGCGGGCCTCGTCACCACCGGCTACTTCCTCGAACGCCGCCTCGCCCGCGCGCTGGGCGACCGGCCGCTGCCCGCCGCCCGGCTGCGGCTGATCGACGCCCTTGCCCGGGCGGACTGACGAGGGGCCCCGCCTTGTCCGGCCGATTGTAACGGAACTGCGACACGGATTGTCGCATCCGGCCGCGACGCCGCCCCGGCCGGCGCGCTCCATGGCCGCCAGAGGACCCCGATGATCGGCCGCTACATCCCCGACTTCCTGCGCCGCGCGCCCGAACCCGGCGCGCGGGGCTTCGCCATCCTCGGCCTGTGCGAGGCCGCCTACCGGGGCACGCTGATCTCGGTCTGGCCGCTCATCCTCTACAACGCCCTCGGCTCGGCCAGCGCGGTCAGCGGCGTCTACTTCGCGGTCGGCGTCGCCTCGCTCGCCTGCGGGCTCCTCGTGCCGTGGTTCGGCCGCGCCGTCCCGCGCCGCTGGCTCTACACGATCTCGGTCGGGCTCTACATGATCGCCGCGGTGCTGACGCTGGCCTCGGGCGCGGCCTTCCCCGGCGGCGGCCATGCCGCCTTCGCCCCCGTCGCGCTGCTGCTTTCGGCCTGGGCCACCGTCATCTGCTTCGTCTGCACCAATGCCTATGTCATGGACTACATCGCGCGCGAGGACCTCGGCCGGAACGAGACCCTGCGCCTCTTCTACAGCGCGCTGCCCTGGGCGGTGGGCCCGGTCACCGGCGTCTGGCTGTGGCGGCAGTGGCCGCCCCTGCCCTTCATCGTCGCCCTCGGCGCGGCGGTCTGCATGCTGACCGTGTTCTGGATCCTGCGCCTCGGCAACGGCAAGGTGATCGCCCGGGCCCACGGCCCCACCCCCAATCCGCTGGCCTATCTCGGCCGGTTCTTCAGCCAGCCGCGGCTGATCGCCGGCTGGTCCTTCGCCGTCATCCGGTCCTCGGGCTGGTGGATCTATGTCGTCTCGCTGCCGATCTTCTGCATCGAGGCGGGCCTCGGCGACCAGATCGCCTCGGCCGCCTTCTCGACCTCCAGCCTGATCCTCTTCGCCGCGCCCCTGATGCTGCGCTGGATGCAGCGGCGCGGCCTGCGCAACGGCGTCGTCACCGCCTTCGCCTGTGCCGCGGGCTGCTTCCTGCTGGCGGCCTGCGCCGGGCTCTGGCCGCCGCTTGCGGTGATCGGGCTCTTCGCCGGCGCCATCTTCCTCATCATGCTCGACACCTTCGGAGGCCTGCCCTTCCTGATGGCCGTAAAGCCGGCCGAGCGCACCGAGATGTCGGCCGTCTATTCCAGCTTCCGCGACGTCTCGGGGATCCTGACGCCGGGCGTCTCCTGGGTCGTGCTCCTCGTCCTGCCGATCACCGGGGTCTTCGCCGCCGGCGGGCTGGCGATGGCCGGCGCGGCGCTGGTGGCCACGCGCCTGCATCCGCGCCTCGGCGCCAGCCGGCGTCGGCGCGCCCCGGCCTGAGCGCGCCGTCCCCGCCCGCTCAGGCCAGCCCGCGCGCGACGAGGTGCCGCGCTGCCGCCAGCAGCGCCTCCGCGGGTGGCACGAAGGCCATGCCCATCCCGGCCTCTGCCCGCGTCGCGTCGAACCGCTCGATCCGCCCCAGCGCCGGCAGGATCGCGCGAATCTCGCCGTCGAAACGCGCCAGCAGCCGGATCAGCCAGTCGGGCGCCTCGCGCGTGGCGATCCGGCGGTCCGGGAAGGCGGCCTTCAGGACCAGCGCCATGTCGCGGAACCACATCGACCCCGCGGCGGCCAGGAAGCGGAGGCCCGCGGTCTCGGGCCGCTCCAGCGCGCGCAGGTGCATCTCGGCCACGTCGCGCACGTCGACGACGGCAAAGCCCAGCCGCGGCACGGCCGGATCGCGGCCGCCGAGCATCCGCGCGACGACGCCGACCGAACTGCCGAAGCGGTCGTCAAGCGGCGGACCCAGGACGAAGGCCGGGTTGATGACGGTCAGCGCCATCCCCGGCGCCTCGCGCGCCGCAAGGTCCCAGGCGGCGCGTTCGGCCAGCGTCTTGGACCGCACATAGGGCGTCCCCGCCGGATCGTCCGCGGGGCTCCAGTCCGCCTCGGTCAGCATCGTCCGCCCGGCGGGCAGCGGCGCGTTGACCATCGCCGCGGTCGAGGAGGTCAGGATCACCCGCCCGATCCCGGCCGCCCGCGCCGCCCGCAGGGCGCGCAGCGTGCCTTGCACCGCCGGGCGGATCAGCACGTCCGCGTCCGCTGGCTGCCTGATCGGAAAGGGCGACGCGGTATGGATCACGGCATCGGCGCCGGCGGCGGCCTCGGCCCAGCCCTCATCCCCGTCCAGGTCGAGCACCACGAAGGACAGCCGGTCCAGCGCCGCCGGATCGGTCAGGTGCGGGGCGACGGCCGCGCGCACCTCCCCGGCGCGCGCGGCCGACCGCAGCGACCCGCGCACCCTGTGGCCGCGTTCCAGCAGGCGAAGGACGATGTGCTTGGCGATGAAACCGGACGCACCGGTCAGAAGGACCGTCTGGGACATTGGGCGATCTCCGGCTGCCGGAGCGGCAGCGACGGAAATCTTTACGATGTCAAGTTACGCCCGGATCACTCGAGCAGACGGCGCGCGATCACCTGCGCCTGGATCTCGGCCGCACCCTCGAAGATGTTCAGGATGCGCGCATCGCAGAGGATGCGGCTGATCGCGTATTCCAGGGCAAAGCCGTTGCCGCCGTGGATCTGCAGCGCGTTGTCCGCCGCCGCCCAGGCCACGCGCGCGCCAAGCAGCTTTGCCATCCCGGCCTCGAGGTCGCAGCGCCTGCCGTGATCCTTGGCCCAGGCGCTCGCGCAGGTCAGCTGCCGCGCGATCATGATCTCGACGGCCATCATCGCCAGCTTGTCGGCGACCCGCGGGAAGGCGATCAGCGGGCGGCCGAACTGCCGGCGGTCCTCGGCATAGCGAAGCCCGGTCTCCAGCGCCGCCTGTGCCACGCCCACGGCGCGCGCCGCGGTCTGGATGCGGGCGCTCTCGAAGGTCTGCATGAGCTGCCTGAAGCCCTGCCCCGGCACGCCGCCCAGAAGGTTCTCGCCCTTCACGCGGAAGCCGTCGAAGGCGATCTCGTATTCCTTCATGCCGCGATAGCCCAGAACCCCGATCTCGCCGCCCGACATGCCGGGCGTGGGGAAGGGGTCCTCGTCGGTGCCCGGCGTCTTCTCGGCCAGGAACATCGACAGGCCGCGCCAGTCGGTGGTTTCCGGATCGGTCCTCGCAAGCAGCGTCATCACATGGGTGCGCGCGGCATGGGTGATCCAGGTCTTGTTGCCGGTCACCAGCCAGTCGTCGCCGTCGCGCACGGCGCGGGTGCGCAGGCTGCCGAGGTCGGACCCCGTATTGGGCTCGGTGAAGACGGCCGTGGGCAGGATCTCGCCGCTTGCAAGCTTCGGCAGCCATCGCGCCTTCTGCGCCTCGGTCCCGCCGCAGAGGATCAGCTCGGCCGCGATCTCGCTGCGGGTGCCCAGGCTGCCCACCCCGATGTAGCCGCGGCTCAGTTCCTCGCTGACGACGACCATGCTGGCCTTCGACAGGCCGAGCCCGCCATAGGCTTCGGGGATGGTCAGGCCGAAGACGCCCATCTCCGCCAGTTCGGCGATCACCTCCATCGGGATCAGCTTGTCCTTCAGGTGCCAGTCCTGGGCATGGGGCACGACCTTCTCGTCGGCATAGCGGCGGAACTGGTCGCGGATCATCTCCAGCTCGGGATCCAGCCCGCTGTCGCCGAAGGTCGCCCGTCCGTGATTGTCGCGCATCAGCGCGACAAGCCTGGCGCGGGCAGCGGGACTGTTGCCCTGCGCGATCAGGGCGGCGGCCGCCTCGCCGGGCGTCCAGGACAGGCCGGCATCGGCCGGCCGGGCGAACTCGCCCTGACTCATCGGGATGCCGCCGGCGATCTGGGCAAGGTATTCGGCAAAGCCGATCTGCAGGATCAGCGCCTCCATCTCGCCCCCCCGGCCAGAGGCCTCCAGCCGCCCGGCCCAGGCGTCGAGCTGCGCCAGGGCCTCGGCATAGGTCGCGATCCAGGCCAGGGCATGGGCGGCACGCTGGTGTTCGTCCAGCGCCGCGGCGCTGATCCTGCCGTCGCGGACAAGGCGCGCGCGCAGCGCCGCCTGCGCCCGGCCGACAAGGCCCGCCACATCGGCCGCGGCCGCCCGCGTCAGGCCGGCCAGCCCCTCCAGCACGACCGCATCCTGCACCGTTGCCCCGTCATGCGCCATCGCCTGCGACTCCCCTTGCCGTGCCGCCCCGTCCTAGGCATTTCGCAGGCGCAGCGCAATAATAATTCGCTCACGCGGCCTCCAGAGACCGAAAATGTCCCGCCCGATGCGCGCCGTCCGTCCGGCACGGCGGCGCCACGGCCCTGCCGCTCCGGGCGATGCCGGGCGCCGTCCGGGGGGCGGGACAGGGACAGAAGATGAATCGATCGTTAATTCCATTTGTAACCCATTGATTTTCCTGCGACAGAAGGGGTGTCCCATTGTGGGACACCCCCTATGGCGCCCTGTCCATGCCCGGATTCGACCCCCATCTCGTGCTTGCCGCCGCCGCGGTCACCCTGCTGGCCAGCGTGGTCAAGGGCGCTGTCGGCTTTGCGATGCCGATGATCATGATCTCGGGTCTCGCCTCGTTCCTTCCCGCCCATACGGCGCTGGCCGCGCTGATCCTGCCGACGCTCGTCACCAACCTGATCCAGTCGCTGCGCGACGGCCTGCCCGCCGCCCTGGAAAGCGTGCGGGACTTCCGCGTCCTGATCCTGACCACCTGCATCATGATCGCGCTCTCGGCCCAGCTCGTGCCTTCGATCCCGCAGGCGCTCCTGCTGGCGGCGCTGGGCCTGCCGGTCGTGGCCTTCGCGGCCAGCCAGCTTGCGGGATGGCAGGCCCGCTTCGACGCCCGCCACAGGACGCGCGCGGAACTTGCCGCGGGTCTCGTCGGCGGGTTCTACGGCGGGCTGTCGGGCATCTGGGGGCCGCCGCTCGTCGCCCTGCTCGTCTCGCTCGACGTGCCGCGGCGGCAGAACATGCGCATCCAGGGCGTGGTCTACCTCATCGGCGCGGCAGTGCTCTTCGCCGCGCATCTCGGCTCGGGCGTCCTGAACCGGACGACCCTGCCGCTCTCGGCGCTGCTCGTCCTGCCTGCGCTGGCCGGCCTGTGGCTGGGGTTGCGCCTGCAGGACCGCCTCGACCAGCAGAGGTTCCGGCGCTGGACCCTGGTCGTCCTGATGCTGACAGGGCTCAACCTTGTGCGCCGCGCGGCCTTCAGCTGATCGTCTGCTCGGTCGGGCAGGGGTTGATGAAGCCGGGCAGCGCGCCCGGATCCACGACATCGAAGGTCACGCGGTAGACGGCGCGACCATCGACGAAGGCCTCCATCGTCCAGCGGCCGGGAACCCGCTCCTCGGGGATGTCGAAGCGGAAGAAGTTGGCGCCCGCCTCGTCGCGGCTGAAGGCCGATGACCAGGACTCGACCGACTGGCCCGACGGCGCCATCGGCGGATGCGTCATGGTGACCGTCACCTCGCCCTCCGGCATCGCGTCCGATGCGCGGGCCAGAACGCCGAAGGCAAGGCCGGGCAGCGCCGGAACGCGCAGCGTCGGCCGCGCGATCCAGGGTCGTCCGGCATAGATGTCGATGTAGCCCGCGATGGTGCCCGGCGCCGCCGCACGCTCGCCCGATTCCTCGGCGCAGATTATTCCGTAGCCGAAACGGTCCAGAAGCGCGGGGTCGTGCCAGGCGCCGTCCTGCGCCGCCGCACAGGAGGCCGCACCCGCAAGTACCAACAGCCCGCCGGTTCCGATCCGCCGCACCTATGCCCCCGCGTTCCGCACGGGCAGAGAGAGTGCACGCACCCCGCCTTCGGGTCCAGCCCGCTATTCCGCCGCGATGGCCGTCGCCGGCGCGGACTGTGCGGCCCGTGTCTCGAACCGGGTGAAGTTCGCGGCGAACATCGCGACGAGCCTCGCCGCCGCCGCGTCGTAGGCCGCGGGATCGGTCCAGGTAGACCGCGGGTCCAGCAGTACCGTGTCGACCCCAGGAACGGCGAGCGGAACCTCGAAGCCGAAATGCGGGTCGCGCCGGAAGGCGGCTGTGGCCAGCGTGCCGTCGAGCGCCGCCGAAAGAAGCGCACGCGTCGCCCGGATGGGCATCCGCTGCCCGGTGCCGTAGGCGCCACCTGTCCAGCCGGTGTTAACGAGCCAGCAGGACGAGTCGTGCCGCGCGATCCTTTCGGCCAGAAGCGCGCCATAGACCTCGGGCCGGCGCGGCATGAACGGCGCACCGAAGCAGGTGGAGAAGGTGGGTTGCGGCTCGGTCACCCCGCGTTCGGTTCCCGCGACCTTCGCGGTGAAGCCCGACAGGAAGTGGTACATGGCCTGCTCTGCGGTGAGCCGCGCAATGGGGGGAAGTACCCCGAAGGCATCGCAGGTCAGCATGACGACATGGCGCGGAAACCCGGCAAGGCCGGTCGGGCTTGCATTGGCGATGGAGTCCAGCGGATAGGCGCAGCGCGTGTTGTCCGTCACGCTGTTGTCGGCAAAGTCGATCTCGCGCGTGTCGGGATCGAAGACGACATTCTCGATCACCGTGCCGGGCATCGTGGTGGTGGCGAAGATCGCGGGCTCGGCCTCGGCCGAAAGGTTGATGACCTTGGCGTAGCAGCCGCCCTCGAAATTGAAGATCCCGCGGTCAGACCAGCCATGTTCGTCATCGCCGACGAGTACGCGGGCGGGATCGGCCGACAGCGTCGTCTTGCCGGTGCCGGAGAGACCGAAGAACACGGCGGCATCTGCCGGATCGCCAGCGGCGTGGTTGGCCGAACAATGCATCGGCATCACCCCCCGCTCGGGCAGGAGGTAGTTCAGCACGGTGAACACGGCCTTCTTGTTCTCGCCAGCATAGGCGGTGCCGCCGATGAGGATCAGCCGCGCGTCGAAATCGATCGCGATCACGGTCTCCGAGCGGCAGCCGTGCCGCGCCGGGTCGGCCCGGAACGAGGGGCAGTTCAGGATCGTGAAGCCCGGCAGGAAGGCATCGACCTCGGCCTCGGATGGGCGCCGCAGGAGATGCCGGATGAAGAGCCCGTGCCAGGCGAGTTCCGTGACGACGCGGACGTTCAGCCGGTGGTCCGGATCGGCGCCGGCATGGAGGTCCTGCACGAACAGGTCGCGCCCCTCGACATGGTCGAGCATGTCCGCATGCAGCCGCCCGAAGGCCGCTGGCGTCATGGCACCGTTGTTCTCCCACCAGATCGTGGATTCGGTGGTTGCCGAGCGGACGATGAACTTGTCCTTCGGCGAGCGGCCCGTATGGGCGCCGGTGTTCACGAGGATCGTGCCGCCACGTCCTTCGGTCCCCTCGCCCCGCGCCAGCGCGGCCTGAAGCAGGGCAGGCGCGTCGAGGTTGTAATAGGCGCGCGCGAACCCCGAGATGCCCTGGTCTTCAAGACGCCTTGCAGGGTTCACTCGACCTATCGTCATTGGGCCGTCTCCTGATGATCTATGCGCACGGGCCGATTGTTTCCCGCCCGGAGCCTGCCGCCGGAACGGGGTCACGCCGGGCCGGTGACGCGACAGGAATGTTTGTATCATGCCCCTATCGCTTTGAAAAACAAGGAATACAGGTTGTTAGCGCAATCACGGGGCCGGCCTGGCAATCGGGGCCGTTCTGTGTGCCGGAAAGAGCCGAACCGTGGTCCGATTGCGGCAATTCAGTCAAAGATTTGACTTTTTCGGGTGCTCTGTTTCCCAGGTAGCGATTGATTCGCGTCTATGCCATGATCCGCCGGACGGGTGCCCGCACGCCCTTGTCCAACAACGACGAAACGCAAGAGCAGTTGAGGATACGCACATGTCAAGGATCGCCCTGGTTGACGACGACCGGAATATCCTGACTTCGGTTTCGATGACGCTGGAGGCCGAGGGCTTCGAGGTCGAGACCTACAACGACGGGCAGTCGGCGCTTGATGCGTTCAACAAGCGCATGCCTGACATGGCCGTGCTGGACATCAAGATGCCGCGGATGGACGGCATGGATCTGCTGCAGCGTCTGCGCCAGAAGACCTCGATGCCGGTGATCTTCCTGACGTCCAAGGACGACGAGATCGACGAGGTGCTTGGATTGCGCATGGGGGCGGATGACTACGTCAAGAAGCCCTTCTCGCAGCGCCTTCTGGTCGAACGGATCCGCGCGCTCCTGCGGCGACAGGATGCCATAGCCTCGGGCGAGGTGGCGACAACCGAGGATACGAAGATCATGACGCGCGGGTCGCTGACCATGGATCCGCTGCGTCATTCCGTTACCTGGAAGGGCCGCGACGTCGCGCTGACGGTCACCGAGTTCCTGCTGCTTCAGGCCCTGGCGCAGCGGCCCGGCTTCGTCAAGAGCCGCGACCAGCTGATGGACGTGGCCTATGACGACCAGGTCTATGTGGACGACCGCACGATCGACAGCCACATCAAGCGGCTGCGCAAGAAGATGCGCAGCGTTGACGACGACTTTTCCGCCATCGAAACGCTCTACGGGATCGGCTACAGATACAATGAGGAATGAACGTCCCGCTGAGGGTGACTGTGGAAGGAAAGAAGGCGTCGAGGCGCGCTGACGTCGTCCTGGGCGAGGACTGGGTCGCCCCTGACAGCATCGCAGACATGGAACTCCGCGCCGGTCGTGAACGGCGCGGTTTCATTTCGCTCAACCGCTCGCCGCTGGCGCGCAAGATCATCACCTTCAATCTGCTCGCGATGATCGTCCTTGTCGCGGGCGTCCTGTATCTCAATCCTTTCCGCGACAGCCTCGTCTTCCAGCGCGAACGCGCGCTGGTGGCGGAAGCCCAGCTGGTGGCCGACGTGTTCGAGGCCCAGCTGCAGCCCGGCGCGGCCGTTGATCTGGCCGCGGGAAAGGGCCTTGACGCGCAGGCGACGATCTCGGGAATAGAGCTTCCGCCCGGCGTGGAGGTCTATGTCTTTGCGCCCGACCGTCAGGTGATCGCGACATCGGCCGGCGCGCCGCGGGCCGAGCCTGAGGACGTCGTCGGCATGCAGCGGGACAGCCGTTCGACCATCATCACCGACCTGCTGAACTCGCTGTGGGAGGGGATATCCGCCCTTCTGGCCGCGAAGGACGGGGTGCGGCCGGGCTTTGACGGCGAGGACCTGGCCCGCGAGCTTGCAGAAGGCGCGGCAGGCGGACAGACGCAGATCCGCACCAGCCGTGACGCGGCGGGCGACGCCATATTCGCGGTGGCGACGCCAATCCGCCACGACGGGCAGGTGGTGGGTCAGGTCGCCGTGACCTCGGTCGCTGGAGAAATCGATCAGCTTGTCCGCGCCGAGCGCGAACAGGTCCTTCAGATGTTCGTGATCGCCATCATCGTGTCGATCGGTCTGAGCCTGGTTCTGGCCTCGACGATCGCCAACCCGCTGAGCGATCTTGCCGCGGCCGCGGAAATCGGGCGCGACCGGCACGCACGGAAGATGTCGCCGAACCGGGTCCGCATTCCCGACCTGACGGCGCGACCCGACGAGATCGGGCGCCTCTCGGGTGCGATGCGCGGCATGGTCGCAGCGCTCTACGAGCGCATCGAGTCGAACGAGCAGTTCGCCGCCGACGTGGCCCACGAGATCAAGAACCCGCTCGCCTCGCTGCGTTCGGCGGTGGGCACGCTGCGGGTGGCCAAGCGCGACGACCAGCGCATGAAGCTGCTTGACGTGATCGACCACGACGTGCGGCGCCTCGACAGGCTGGTCAGCGACATCTCGAACGCATCGCGCCTGGACAGCGAGCTTGTCCGCGAGGAGGAGGAAACCTTCGACCTGCTCGCCATGCTGACGAACATCAACGAATATCTGGGACAGGAAGCCAGGGCCAAGGGCGTGGATTTCATTTCCGACCTGCCCTCCGAGCCGATCATGATCGTCGGGCTGGAGGCGCGGCTCGCGCAGGTATTCGTCAACCTGATCACCAACGCGATCTCGTTCTGCGAGGACGGCGATGCCGTGCGGGTATGGGCGCGCAAGCGCGAGAACCGGGTGCTCGTCGTGGTCGAGGACACCGGTCCCGGCATTCCCGACCAGGCGCTGACCAAGATCTTCAAGCGGTTCTACTCCGAGCGTCCCCCGGGTCAGTTCGGCCAGCATTCCGGGCTGGGACTGGCGATCTCGAAGCAGATCGTCGAGGCCCATGGCGGCGTCATCTGGGCCGAGAACATCCGCCCGACGGATGCCGACGTCACTTCGGAACCCCTGGGGGCGCGCTTCGTCGTGGGCCTGCCGGTGTGAGCCGGGATCCGACCGAGACCCTGCATGCCTCGGCCGTTGCCTGGCAGGGACGCGCCGTCCTGATCCTCGGCAGGGCGGGCGCGGGCAAGTCGTCGCTGGCCCTGCAGCTGATGGCATTCGGCTGCGACCTCGTCAGCGACGACCGCACGATCGTGACGGCACGCGGAGAGGACATCTGGGCCGCGCCGCCCGATGCCATCGCGGGCCGCATCGAGGCGAGGGGGCTGGGCATCCTGCCCGCGGACCATGTCCCGCATGCGCGGCTGATCCTGGCCGTGGACCTTGATTCCCGCGAGACCGGGCGGCTGCCGTCGCGCCGGGTGCGCGACATCCTGGGGCGGGCCATTCCCCTTGTCCTCGGGCCTGCGGGACCCCATCTTGCCGCCTCCGTGCTGCAATTCCTGAAGGCCGGATCGGATGTACGCCCGTGAATGACGGCCAGACACTTCCTGCGATGACGGCGGCCCAGACGGTGGTTCTGGTGACCGGGCCATCGGGTGCCGGCCGTGCGACCGCGATGCGGGCGCTCGAGGATCTGGGCTACGAGACGATCGACAACATGCCGCTCGGGCTGGTGCCACGCCTGTTCGAGGGCCCGCCCATCGCAAGACCGGTGGCCCTGATCATCGATGTCCGGAATCGCGAGTTCTCGGCCGCGGCGCTGAACGAATTCATCGATGCCATGACGGAACGGCCGGACGTGCAGCTGGACGTCCTGTTCCTTGATTCGCGGGACGACGTCCTGATCGCCCGCTTCAGCGAGACGCGACGCCCGCATCCGCTCGCACCCGCCGGCGAACCGGGGCCGGCGATCAGGGCCGAGCGGGATCTGCTGTCGTCGGTCCGGGCGCGCGCGGATGTACTGATCGACACCTCGGACTTGACGGTCCACGAGCTGCGCGCCGAGGTTGCAAGGCACTTCGCGCGGGAAGGCCAGGGCAGGCTGGCCCTGTCCGTCCAGTCATTTTCCTACAAGCGCGGTGCACCGCGCGGGCTCGACCTGATGTTCGATTGCCGCTTCCTGCGAAACCCGCACTGGGACGCGGCGCTTCGGCCGAGGGACGGGCGCGACCCCGAGGTCGCGGCCTATGTGATGGCCGATCCGCTGTGGCCCGGATTCATCCATCGGGTGACGGATCTTCTGCTGTTTCTCCTTCCGGCGCAGCAGGACGAAGGACGCGCCCATCTGGCCATTGGTTTCGGCTGCACGGGCGGGCGCCATAGGTCCGTCGCCGTTGTGGAAAACGTTGCCAAGGCGCTTGCGGAGGCGGGGTGGCAGGTGTCTAAGAGGCATCGGGAAATGGAACGGCGGGCAGGGGATGCGCCGGACGTGGTGGCGGGATAGGCAGGCGTGATCGGGATCGTGATCGTCGCCCATGGAGGACTGGCGCGGGAATACCTCGCGGCCGTCGAACATGTCGTAGGCAAGCAGAAGGGCGTCCGGGCGATCTCGATCGAGGACGACCATGACAGGGCCCGCAAGCAGGCAGAGATCTGTGCCGCAGCGGATTCCGTGGATGACGGCACCGGTGTCGTCGTCGTCACCGACATGTTCGGCGGGTCGCCCTCGAACCTGTCGCTTCTGGCCTGTACCGGTCCTGACCGGCAGATCCTCTACGGCGCAAACCTTCCCATGCTCATCAAGCTTGCGAAGTCACGGGAGCTGCCGGTGCCAGAGGCCGTGGCCTCGGCGCTGGATGCAGGACGGAAGTACATCAATGCCTATGCCGGCAGCGGCGAGGGCCACCAGTGACGTCCATGGTGTTGCAGATCGTCAACGAGAAGGGCCTGCATGCGCGCGCCTCGGCGAAGTTCGTCGAGGTCGTGGAGGCCCATGACGCGACCGCCGAAGTGAGGAAGGACGGCATGACGGTGTCGGGCGACTCGATCATGGGTCTGCTGATGCTTGCCGCCTCGCGCGGGACGTCGATTGAGGTGACGACAAGCGGAGCGGAAGCTGACAAACTGGCCCGGGCTCTGGCCGAGCTCGTGGCCAACAGGTTCGGCGAGCCGTTCTGATAGCCGCCGGGGGGCGGCACGGATGAGGCGACGACAGTCGTGGACGAGATCGTAACGCAGCGGTTGGACCGACCCGCCGAGCGCAAGTACGACATGCGGCGCCTGTCCTATGCGGGCACCTTCAAGAACCCGATCAAGGCCAACGCGATCCGCACAATCGAGTGGCTTACGGCGAAACCGACTCTCCTGCGGATGATCCGGGATTTCGAGCGCAAGGGCGCGCCGTTCGGATCGCCCTTCTGGCCCAAGGCGATACGTCACATGGGGATCGACATCCTGACCCCGCCAGAGGAGATCGCCCGGATCCCGCCGACGGGGCCCGTTGTCGTCGTGTCGAACCACCCCCACGGCCTGGTCGACGGAATGATCCTCTGCGAGCTGGTCAACCGCGTGAGGTCGGACTTCAAGATACTGACGCGATCGCTGCTGACCGGGATTCCCGAAGTCGAGGAGTTCATGATCCCCGTGCCCTTCCCGCATGAGGACAATGCGCGCGAGTTGGGCCTGGAGATGCGGGCGATCACCATGGCACATCTGGCGCGCGGCGGTGTGATCATCCTTTTCCCCGCCGGCAAGGTCGCGTCATCGCCGACATGGTTCGGGGCGGCTGTAGAGCCGGAGTGGAACGTCTTCACCCACAAGATGATCCATCGCAGCGGCGCGACGATCCTTCCGGTCAAGTTCAGCGGCCAGAACACGCGCTGGTACCAGATCGCCAACAAGGTGTCCGCGACCTGGCGGCAGGGCCTGTTGCTGCACGAGATCAGGAAGGCGCTGTTCAAGCCGCAGCGACCGGTGATCGGCGAGCCAATCCCGGCCACCGTGCTGCGGGACTGGGAAGGCAATCCGCGCGGCTTCCTTGCCTGGCTTCGGGCGCATACGCTGGCCCTCGGGACGGGCGAAGTGGTCGATCCTGCGGATTTCTCGCATCACCACGGGGGCGAGCCCGACACTTCGGCCTGATCGGCGACCGGCAGTCCAGGGGGGCGGGCAATGGGCGCCAAAGCCGACGATGTCGCAATTTCGCCTGTCTGCTTCGCTGCAGCTACTGTCTGCCGCCCGTGATGTGTCCCTCATGATGCGTCCCGTCGCAAAAGGAGGGCATCATGGGAATTGTGGACGAGGCCCCGACCCGAGGTGCGCGCGCAGGCGGACGCGACGCCCGCCGAGCCCTGCGCGCCGCGCCAGATATTGGCATGTTGCCGGCCCTGAATCGGGCCCTGCCGGTCTGCGAGCTGATGGACCCTTCCCGGGTCGCGCAGATCGACGCGGCCTCGATGGCGATCCTCGAGGATGTGGGCGTCGTCTTCCGCGACCCTGTGGCGCTGGAGGACTGGCGCCGCGCCGGGGCCGATGTGCGGGGCGAGCGGGTGCATCTCGACCGTGGCCTGGTGCGCGAGCTCATCGCCTCGATCCCGTCCTCCTGGACCTACCGCGCGCGCAACCCCGCGCGGAACCTGCCCTTCGGCGGGCCGCATTCGATCTTCGTGCCGATGACCGGCGCGCCCTTCCTGCGCGATCTCGACGACGTCCGCCGCTGGCCGACGATCGCCGACCTCAACATGTTCCACAAGCTCGCGCACATGTCGCCGGCGCTGCATTCCACCGCGCATCACATCGTCGAGCCGATGGACATCAAGGTCAGCCACCGGCACCTCTACATCACCTGGTCGTCGATCAGGCATTCCGACAAGACCTTCATGGGCATGACCACCTCGGGCAGGAACGCCGAGGACGTGATGGCCATGTGCGAGATCCTGTTCGGCGCCGAGGTGATGGAGGAGACGCCGGTCGTCACCGGCAACTGCAATGGCAACTCGCCGCTGGTCTGGGACGAGACGATGCTGTCGGCGATGCGGGCCTTCTGCCGGCGCCGCCAGCCGGTGCTCTGCTCGCCCTTCGTGCTCGGCGGGGCCAACACGCCCGCCTCGGTCGCCCCGGCGGTGGCGCAGCTCAATGCCGAGGCGCTCTCGGCGCTGGCCTATACCCAGGTCGTGCGCCGGGGCTGCCCGGCGATCTACGGCCATTACCTCTCGACGGTGAACATGAAGTCGGGCGCACCGATGGCGGGCACGCCCGAGATTTCCCTCATGAACTTCATGATCGGCCAGATGGCGCGCTTCTACGGCGTGCCCTGGCGCAGCTCGAACCTGCTGGGCGGGGCCAAGACCTTCGACGCGCAGGCGGGCTATGAGTCCGCCATGACGATGAACGCGGTGCTGCACGCGGGTTGCAACTACATCTGGCATTCCGCGGGGTGGAACGAGGCCGGGATGCACTGTTCGGTGGCCAAGTTCGTCGTCGATGCCGAGGTCTGCGCCATGGGCTACCGCATGGCCGAGGGCATCCGCTGGGACGATTTCGACGCGGGCCTCGCGGCGGTGCGAGATGTCGGCCCTGGCGGCCACTACCTCGGCCATCCGCACACGCTGGAGAACTTCGAGCGCGCCTTCTTCATGCCGAAGCTGTTCGACAACAACTCCATCGAACAGTGGCAGGCCGAGGGCTCGGTCGAGATCACCGCCCGGGCCCTGGCCCATGCGCGAAGGCTGCTTGCCGACTACGAGGAGCCGAAGCTCGACGAGGGCATCGCCGAAGCGCTGCAGGACTTCATCGCCCGCCGGACGCGCGAGATTCCGGCGGTGGATGCGCTGAACACGGAGTACTGAGATGGGAAGGTTCGACGGGAGAGCCGCGCTGGTGACCGGCGCGGCGGGGGGCATCGGCGCGGCGGTCGTGCGGATGCTGCGGGCCGAGGGGGCGAAGGTCGCGGTGGCCGACCGCGATGTCGCGGGGATTGCGGCCGAGGCGCATCTGCCCGGCGACCTGATGGATCCCGCCCATGCCGACGGACTTGCAGGGGCGGCGGCCAAGGCGCTGGGGCGGCTCGACATCGTGGTCAACAATGCCGGCGTGATCGCCCGCGGCCCGGTGACCGAGACCTCGGACGCCGATTTCCGGCTGAATGTCGGCGTCAACGTCGAGGCCCCCTTCCGCATCTGCCGTGCGGCGATCCCGCTGATGGCGGCGCAGGGCGGCGGGGCGATCGTCAACGTCGCCTCCTGCTGGGGCCTGCGCCCCGGTCCGAACCACGCCGTCTACTGCATGACCAAGGCGGCGCTGGCTTCGCTGACGCAGTGCATGGGAATGGACCACGCGCATCAGGGCGTGCGGATCAATGCGGTGGCTCCGAACGAGGTCAACACGCCGATGCTGCGGACGGGCTTCGCGAAGCGCGGCTTCGACCCCGAAACCGCGATCGCCGAGCTGAACCGGACGGTGCCGCTCGGCCGGATCGCCGAGCCCGAGGACATCGCCGACGTGATCCTGTTCCTTGCCTCGGACGCGGCCCGCTACATCTGCGGCGCCATCGTCGAGGTCAACGGCGGGAAACCCGTGAAATGAGCCGGTTTGCGGGCAAGGTCGCGCTGGTCACCGGCGGCCGCATGGGGATCGGGCGGGCGATCGCCCGGCGGCTGCGGGACGACGGCGCGCGGGTCTTCACCGCGCAGCGCGGCGAGGATGCCGAGTTCGAGAGCTTTCCGGCCGACTTCGCCGACCCCGACTGCCCGGCGCAGGTGATCGGGCAGGTCGTCGGCGCCGCCGGGCGGCTGGACGTGCTGGTGAACAACGCCGGTGTCATGCAGGAGGCGCGGGCCGAGGACATGTCGCTTGCCGACTGGAGCCGGATGATCGCGATCAACCTGACCGCCCCGTTCCTGCTGATCCGCGCGGCGCTGCCGCATCTGCGTGCGACGAAGGGGGCCATCGTCAACATCGGCAGCATCGAGGGCATCGGCTGCAACCCGCTCCACGCCGCCTATTCGGCGACGAAGGCCGGGCTGCACGGGCTGACGCGGGCCATCGCGGTCGATCACGGGGCCGAGGGGATCCGCTGCAACGCCGTCGCCCCCGGCTGGATCGACACGGACCTGAGCGAGGCCTACATCGACAGCTTCCCCGACCCCCCGGCCTTCCGCGCCGGCCTCGCGCGCATCCACCCGGTCGGGCGCACGGGCGATCCCTCGGACGTGGCGGCACTGGTGGCCTGGCTGGCCTCGGACGAGGCGGCCTTCGTCGCCGGTCCGGTCTTCGCGGTGGACGGCGGGCGGATGGTGAAGCTGAGCCTGCCGCAGTAGCGGGCCGGGCGCTCAGCCCGTCCCCAGCGTTGCGCCGCCGTCGATGACGATGTTCTCCATCGTGATGTGGCGCGCCCTGTCCGACAGCAGGAAGAGGACCATCGCGGCCACGTCCTCGACCGAGGCCATGCGACCGAGCGGAATGCCGAGGCGCCAGGTGGCGGGATCGCCTTTCAGGATTCCCTGGAGTCCGGAGGTCGCGGCCTGGGTTGCCCGCTGCATCTCCGTGTCGGTCGAACCCGGTGAGACGATGTTGCAGCGCACGCCTGCTTCGGCCAGTTCCAGCCCGAGGCACTTCATCGCGTGGATGACGGCAGCCTTGGAGGCCGGATAGGCGCCAAGCCCTACGCGCGGCGTGGTGCCCGAGTTCGAGCCGATGGTGACGATGCTGCCCTTGCGGCGGTCGGCCATGTGGCGCGCGACGGGCAGGGTGAGTTCCAGCGTGGCGAGGAAGTTCGTCTCGACCACGCGGCGGAGGCTGTCGGAGGGCGTGTCGAGAAGCCGGCCGGGTTCAAGGACCCCGGCCGCGTTCACCAGATGGTCGATGCCGCCGAAAGCCTCGATCCAGCCGCCGAGGGCTGCGGTGAAACCGGCAGTGTCCGCAATGTCCATCGCGACGGTCACCAGACGGTCGGCTGCACCGGCGGCTTCGCTGGACAGTGAGGCGAGCTTTGCTTCGGATCGGCCGAGGGCGATGACCCGGCATCCTTCGGCCAGCAGAGCGGTTGCAATGCCCTTGCCGATGCCTTGCGTCGCACCGGTGACGATCGCTGTCTGCATGACGTGCTCCTTCTGGGTGGCGACCGTGCGGTCCGGCCTCATGCCCAGATGTCGCCGAGTCTGTAGCCATCGGGAAGAGGGTCGTCCGGATCGAGAACGACGGTGCCGAAGCCTGATATCCAGGCCCGTCCCGATATGGTGGGCACGACTGCGTCCCGGTCGCCGACACGGGCCGCCTCGACAAGGCGGCCCTTGTAGACCGTGCCGAGAATGCCCTGATGGCGGAAGTCGCGATCGAGCGGCAACTCCCCCTTTGCATGGAGCACCGCCATCTTGGCACAGGTGCCGGTGCCACAGGGGCAACGGTCGATGGCGCCGGTCCAGGTGGAGGGATCGTCCCAGGACAGGGGACCCGTGGCCATGGTCACTGCGTTCTTCCAGTCGGCCTCCGGATCATCCGAAGGGCCGGAAAGCTGCGAGATGGTGATGCCCACGCCCGGATAGTCGGGGTGGGCGACCGGCAACTGCTCGTGCGCGGCCTGCCGGATCATGGCCGAGACGCGGGCGATCTCGCGCCCGTGGTCGGGCTTCAGCTCCAGCCCCTTGAACTGGCGCACGTCGGCGATGACGTAGAACATCCCGCCCCAGCCGACATCGACCCGTACCTTTCCCAGATGCGGCACGTCGATCTCGGCATCCAGATGGGCGGCAAAGGCCGGCACGTTGCGGAATGTGACGGCCATGACCTTGCCGCCCTGGCAGTCCGCCCTGACCCGAATCAGCCCGGCGGGGGCTTCCAGCGTCAGCTCGGTCACGGGTTCCTTCATCGGCAGGATGCCGGTCTCGAGCAGGACAGTTGCCACAGCAATCGTGTTGCCGCCCGACATCATCGGATATTCGACCTGTTCCATTATGATGTAGCCCGCCTGCGCCTCGGGGTGGCCGGGGGGAACGAGAAGGTTGCAGCAGTGAGCCGGATAGCCCCGCGGCTCGCGCAGGAGAAGCAGGCGCAACTGGTCGTCATTGGCCGAAAGCCAGCGCTGCTTGTCCTGCACGCTGGCGCCCGGGATATGCCCCACGCCGCCGGTTACAACCCGCATCGGGATACCCGAATGGGTTTCAACGACGTTGATCATGCGCCGGAACGCCATCTTGATTCCCCTTCTGCTATTCCCGGCCCGCCCGCCATTCCCTGAAGCGCAGGAGCAGGTTTGCGCCCAGGCTGGAAAATGGTTCTGGGGGAAGCCTGGTCGGCCTGGCCTCGGCAGAGAAGTGGCGTGTGACATCGGAGCTCTGGCCCATGGCCAGCTCTGCAGCGGCGATTCCCGTCAGCGTGCTGCGGGTAGTTCCCAGGCCGTTGCAGACGGCAGCTGCATAGAGCCCGTCCTCCAGGGCGCCCGCAATTGAGACGGCGTTGCGCGTCAGGCAGAGGTGACCTGCCCAGCTGTATTCCTGCCGCACCCCGGCAAGCTGGGGGAAGCGGTCGGCGAACTTGCGGGCATGGACCGCGGCAGCCCGCTTGAGAGCGGCGTCGGAGGGCTCCATCCCCGGCAGGAAGCTTGCACAAGTGCGTGTGACGATGCGATTGCCGCCGAGCGGACCATCGATCCGGCGCATCGTGGTGCCCATCGGGTCCGAGGGCGTGACGCCCCAGCGGGGCCTGCCGCCGAGGGACTTCATCGCTTCGGGCGGAAGGTCCTCGGTCATCGAGGCGTAAAGAAAGACATGCATCAGGCTGTTCGCCGCGAAACCGAAGCTTTCCAGATGCCCGTTGTTGGCGAGGATCACCCTGGCTGCCGCCACCCGGCCATGGGGAGTTGTCACGTTCCATCCGTTGCCGGCGCGGGCGATGGCGGTGACAGGTGTCTGTTCCCAGATGCCGATGCCGGCGGCCCGGAGACCTTCGCCCAAGCCGCGCACGAAGCCCGCCGGCTGCAGCATCACGGTACCGGGGGTCCAGAGGCCCGAGACGTAGTGACGGCTGCCTGTCAGCTCGAACATCGCCTGAGCATCAAGGCGCTCGCACGCTTCGCCGAGGGTCGACAGGTGGTCGGCATAGGAACGGTTGAGGGCGTCGGCGGCCTCCGAGGCAGCGCCGTTCACCTTTCCGGCGGGGTCGAAGTAGTCGGGCCGGATTCCGTAGTCATGCACCGCTTCCCGGGCAAAGGTGATGGCATGGCGGTTCAGCGCGATCATCGCGCGGTCGTCGCCATGGCCGGCATAGTCGTCCGATGTCAGTTCGTGCGGCAGGTCGATCATGAAACCCGAGTTCCGCCCCGATGCGCCCTCGGCCAGGCGCCCGGCTTCGAGCACCGCGATGCGCAGCGATGGATCGATCTGGCGCAGGCGCCGCGCGGCGGCCAGCCCCGCGAATCCGCCCCCGACAATGGCAACATCGGCGACGACGTCCCCGGGAAGAGGAACCGGGTCGGGCTGGCCGGGCAGGATCGCGGACCAGGCCGCGGGACCCTTGTGGACAGGTACGCGGCGGGCCAGGTGGGTCGTCATGCGGGTTCTGCCTTTGCCGGCGGCAGGCCGAGACGACCCCGGAAACCGTCCAGGCCATGGCGCAGACTGTCCTTCGCCGGGGCCATTGCCGCACGGAGCGTGGCGTTGAGGCCACCCTCGGTGGCCAGGCTGTCGAGGGCGGCGGCGAGCTCTCCGCCCCGTGCGCATTCCGGGAGATAGGCGCGGATCATCGCGGCGACGTAGGTCTCGGCCGCGGCCGGGTCGCCAGTCCAGGCGCCAAGCCAGTCCACGGCGGCCAGGAGCTGGTCGAGGATCGGCGAGCAGAGGGACGAGACACCGAGATGGGCACTGAGTGCGGCTTCGGAAGGCTGAGGAAGGATCGGGTTCCTTGCCCCGTAGAGGGCCTCGAGGGCTGGCGATGCGGGGAATACCGGCAGCGGACAGCCGCCATCGGCGATTGGGGGCAGCGGGATAGTGATCACGATGTCGGTCGCGGGGGCACAAAGGGCGCGCAGGCGTCCCAGAGGTGCGTCCACCATGACGGAAATGACGCTCTGGCCCGCGCGGAAGGGAAGGCCGGGCAGCACCTCATCGGCGTCGCGGGCGAGCAGGCAGAGGAAAACCACCTCCGAGTCGGCCACCACCCGTTCGTTTGGCGCGATGATGACCCCCGGAATTTCCGCGGCAAGTTCCGCCGCGATCCGGGCATTGCGCGGCGAGACGAGGATCCGGTGCCCCTGTCCGGCCAGTCCGCGGATCATGGCGGCGGCAATCACCCCGGTCCCGAGAAAGCCCAGCCGCATCAGCCAACCGCGGTGTCCGCATCGTCGGCCAGGTCCACCCAGATCGTCTTGATCCGGGTGTACTGGTCATGCGCATGGATGCCCTTGTCGCGCCCGCCGAACCCGCTGGCCTTGAACCCGCCGAAGGGCGTGGTCGCGTCGCCCTCGCCGTAGCTGTTCACTGTCACCGTTCCCGCCCGGATTGCCCGGGCCCCACGCAGCGCGCGCTTGACATTGCCGGTGAAGATGCTGGCCGCAAGGCCATATTCGGTCGAGTTCGCAAGCGCGATGGCCTCGTCGAAGCTGTCGACGGTGAGGACCGAGAGGACGGGGCCGAAGATCTCCTCGCGCGCCTGTTTGCTGTCGCGGGCGACTTCGAGGATCGTCGGTTCGACGAATCCCTTGTCGGCCCTGCCGCCGAGGATGACCCTGGGGCCCTTCTCCAGATAGGCGCAGACCTTGTCGAAATGCGCCTGGCTGACAAGTGCTCCCACCCGGTTCACCGGGTCGAGCGGGTCGCCCACGGGCCATTCGCGGGCATGGGCGACGATGCGCTTCAGAAGCTGGTCCTTGACCCCCTTCTGCACGATCAGCCGCGAGGAGGCCGAGCAGTTCTCGCCCATGTTCCAGAAGGCGCCGTTGACGATGTGGGCGGCGACGCGGTCGAGGTTCTCGGCATCGTCCAGAACCACTGCGGGGTTCTTGCCGCCCATCTCGAGCGTGACTTCCTTCAGGTTGCTCTCGGCCGCATAGCGCAGGAAGCGGCGGCCGGTCTCGGTCGAGCCGGTGAAAGACACCGCATCGATATCCATGTGCCTCCCGATGGGCTCGCCGACCTCGGGCCCGGTCCCGGGAAGGACGTTGAAGACGCCGGGCGGGATGCCGGCCTCCATCGACAGTTCCGCCATCCGCAGTGTGGTCAACGGCGTTTCCTCGGCCGGCTTCACGATCACCGAGCAGCCCGCCGCCAGGGCCGGACCGATCTTCCAGGCCAGCATCAGAAGCGGGAAATTCCAGGGCAGAACAAGGCCGACGACTCCCACGGGCTCGCGGACGATCATCGCGATATGGTCGTCGGATGCGGGCGCGACCTGGTCGTAGATCTTGTCGATCAGTTCCGCATGCCAGATCAGACAGTTGATCGTTTCGGGGACATCGACGAGCTCGCAGTCGTAGATCGTCTTGCCCGAGTCGAGGCATTCCAGCACGGCCAGTTCGCGCGCGTTGCGTTTCACGAGCTTCGCCAGCCTTATCAGGGCCTCCTTGCGTTCCTTCGGGGGCAGGCGCGACCAGCGCCCGTCCTCGAAGGCATCGCGCGCCTTCTGGACGGCCAGGTCCACGTCCGCTGCCCCGCAGGCCGCCACCCTGGCCAGTACCGCGCCGGTTGCGGGGTTCACGGTCTCGAATGTCCTGCCGTCGATGGCGGGGCGGAAATGGCCGTCGATGAAGGCCGTCGTCGGGAAGGAAAGTGAGGCTGCGACGGCCTTGTATTCGTCATGGGTCAGAAGGCTCATGGCTTACTCCGCTTCGATCCGGGCGACGGTGGTCTTGAGCACGCGGACGACCTGTTCCAGCTGGCGCTTGTCGTCCTTGTTGAGGGGCTTCAGCGGCGGACGTGGCGGGCCGGCATGTTGGCCCATCATCTCGCAGCCGTGCTTGATGCACTGGATGAACTTGCCGCCTTGTTCGAGGACGCGCATCAGCGGCATCAGCGCCGACATGATGCGGCGGCCCTTGTCGAAGTTCCAATCGACGGCGCAGGCCCTGTAGAGCGCGATATGTTCCCCCGGCAGGAAATTCGAGCCGCCGCAGACCCAGCTGCGTGCGCCCCAGGCAAAGAACTCAAGCGCCTGATCGTCCATCCCGCAGGACATCTGGATATGCGGGTAGTCCCGGGCCAGAAGGTGGACGCGGTTTATGTCGCCGGAAGATTCCTTGATGGCGCAGAAGTTGGCGGACCGTCCGACACGATCGAGGAATTCCTCGCCCATGTTCACGCCCATCCGGCCGGGATAGTTGTAGAGCATGATGGGCAGGCCGCAGGCACGGTCGATCGCCAGTGCGTTCAGGGCATTCTCGCGTTCGGTCGGGACGGCATAGGGCGGGGATCCGATGAGGATCGAATCCGCGCCGATCGCGGCGGCATGTTCGGCCATGGCCTGACTGTCCTGCAGCCGGATCGCCACCGTGCCCACCATCAGATGGCAGCGGCCCTTCGTCACCTCGCGGGCCAGGCTTGCCATCTCGCGGCGTTCGTCCATCGACTGGGCGTAGTATTCGCCGGTCGACCCGCCGTTGATGATGCCGTGCACGCCGGCATCCATCAGGTATTCGAGCTGTGCGACGAAGGCGTCGCGATCGATGGTCCCGTCTTCGCGATGCGGTGTGATGGCAGGGGTGTAGATGCCTTCGAATCTCATGAGGCTCCTCGCGACTCGGCGACCCCCGGCAAGCGGCCGAGGGGCATGGAAAGGCTTTCGGGGGTGACGAAGCTTTCAATCCAGCCGCGCGACAGTTCCCAGTGCGCGACGGCCAGTTCGCCTGCGGCTTCGGCCTCGCCGGCCTCGATCAGCGCGATGAACTGGTCGTGCTGGTCGGCGGCCAGATCGCGCTGCTGGGCCAGCGCCAGCTTGCGCGGGTTGTAGAAGGTCATCCCGATGCGGGTGTGGTCGATCAGGAGGCGCCGAAGCGACGGCATGAGGTATTCGTTGTCGGCCATCTCGCCGATGATCGAATGGAAGCGTTCGTTCCCGAGCGCACGCTCGGCGGCGTCGCCGTTCCTGATCGCCTGACGGAACGCCCACTGGCATTCCTTCAGCCGCGCGATCTGGGCCTGCGTGGCATTCTCGGCCGCAAGCCGCGTGGTCGCAGCATAGATCATCGGCGCGGCGACGAAGAAGTTGCGCAGGGTCTTGTGCGTCATCGGGGCGACCTGCGCGCCCCGGTTCTCGTGCAGGACCACATAGCCTTCACCGGCAAGCTGGCGCAGCGCCTCGCGCAGGGGCGGTCGGGAAATCCCGTAGGTCTCGGCAAGCTCCGTCTCGTCCAGATAGGCGCCTGGCTCAAGCACCTCGGTCAGGATCCTGCGGCGCAGATCCTCGATGCAACGGGTCTTCCTGCTGCGCGAATCGCTTTCCACGGGTGCCTCTCCTGGGG
>JAOADN010000035.1 GCA_026417295.1 Paracoccaceae bacterium | reverse complement strand
CTCCCTCGACGATGCCCTTCCGGGCATGGACGCGGCCCCCGGCGCCGACCTGACGGAGGCGCCCGCCTCGGCCGAGCCCGATCTCGTCCTGATCAGGGCGCTGGCAGCGGAATCCTCGGGCCTGAACGCAGCCAACGCACCCGATGCGCCGGCCTCCGCCCCGGCGGTCCCGCCGGAGTCGAAGCGCGCGTTCTGGCGGCTCGGGCGCCGCGATGCCGCGGCCGGACAGGGTGCCGCAGCGGCAGGGACTGCCCGTCCGGACGCGGCCGCCGCGCCCCCGGCGAAGGCCGCGGCGGTCCTCCGCGCGGTCGCCGCCGCCCCGGTCGCGACGCTCTTCGTCGCCGCCACGCTGGCCCCGGCGGTCCTGCTGCCGCTTGCCGCGCTGCAGGGGCCGCTGCCGCTGCTGCTGATGCTGGCCTATGTCGTCGCGCTCGCGCTGCTGTTCGAGGACCTGAAGGCCGAGGCCGAGGCACAGGCCCCCGGCCTGGTGACCCGCGGCGCGGTTCCGGCGGTGGCGGGCCTCGCCATCTCGGCCACGGCGGGGGCCGCGCTGTTCTTCGCGGCCGGCGGCGGCGGGATCGGCGCGCTCGGTGTCCTCCTGGCGATTCCGGCCTTCGCGATCTGGCTCGGCCAGGTCGGCGCGGCCTTCGCCCATGACCTCGCGCTCGGGCGCAGGCCCTGGCACCGCTGGCTCGGCACCGCCTTCTTCGCGATCATGCTGCTGCCGCATCACGCCTCGGTGCTGCGCACCGTCCATCGCCGCCTCGTCGCGACGATCGATGATCCCTATACGGCCGATGCCGACGAAGGCTTCTGGGAATACTATTCCGGCGCCTGGGAACAGGGCAGCCTCGTCGGCTTCGAGATGGAGCGCAACCTGATGCGCCCGCGGCTGGGGCACCGCCGGTCCTGGCTGCACCCCTATGTCCTGCCCTGCCTTCTCAGCCTGGCCCTGGTGTTCCTCGTGCCGGTCCGCCTGGGGCTCGGCGGGCTCTTCGGCTATCTCCTCGTCGCCGGCCTCGTGCAGATCCAGATCTTCGCCACCCTCTACGTCCGCCACTTCGGCTGCGAGCGCCGTCGCATCGGCCGGTCCCGGATCGAACCCCCCGGGCCGGCGCATGCCCGCGTCGGCGCACCGGTCCTCGACCGGCTGCCCTTCGCCCGGTCGGGCCGGCCTGCCGCAGGCCGCGCCGGATCGCCGGTCCTGCCCCTGCCGATGCCCGTGATGGCGGCGATCGCCCTTGTCCCGCCGGTCTGGCGGCGGCAGATGGAGGGCCCGCGCCCGCCGCGCGGCGGCCGGCTGGCCCAGACCTGACGGGCCGGGGCGCGCGGCACCCGGCGCGCGGGGCTGGAGCAGGATTCCCAACCGTGTCATGCTGCCCCGATGGCACCTTCCCGGCCCTTCCGGCTGCCGCGCCCCCCTGCGGCCACCGCCGCCCCTGCCGCGCTCGCGGCCATCGCCCTCGCCGTCGCCGTCCTGCCGGTCCGTGCCGAGCCACCCGTCACCGCCGAGGAATTCGAGCGGGCGACGACCGGGCTGACGGTGCACTGGACGGCCCAGGGCCGCCTCTACGGCAGCGAACAGTACCTGCCCGGGCGGCAGGTCCTGTGGGCCGTCGAGGGCGGCGAATGCCTCAGGGGTCACTGGTGGGCGGAGGGATCCCGGATCTGCTTCTCCTACGAGGACGCGCCCGCCCCGGTCTGCTGGACGATCTCGCGCGAGGGCGGCAGGCTGGCGGCACGCCCGGTCGACGACCCCGACGGCCTGCCCCTGATCGCCGCTTCCGAAAGCGACCGCCCGCTCGCCTGCCGGGGACCGCGGGTCGGCGTCTAGGCCCGTCTCAGAACAGGCTTCCCTGGCCGCCGTCGCCGCCCCTCGGGCGCGCCTTCGCCGCCCCTTCCGCGTTGACCTTCATCCGCCCGTCGCGGAACTCGATCTCCAGCGCGGCGTGCCGGGCGGCCTCGGCCCGCGCGGTCACCACCGCGCCGCCCGCGCGAACGACGGCGAAGCCGCGGCGCAGGGTCTCGCCATAGCCCAGCGAGGTCCTGATCCGGTCCAGCGCCAGAAGCCCCTCCCTGCGCTTGAGGATGCGGTCCCTGACCGCCGGGGCGAGGCGCGCGGCCCACTGCCCCAGATGCCTGCGCTCGTCGCCGATCCGCCGGACCAGCAGCCCCGGCCGGAGGGCGGCCCCCGCCAGCCGCGCCCTCTTGCGCGTGGTGGCCGCGACAAGCGCCGGCCCCAGCCGCTCGCCCCAGCGGTCCAGCCTCTGGCGCGGCCCCTCGAGCAGCACCTCGGGGCGGCCGAGCGCCCGCGACAGGTCGGTCAGGCGCTGGCGGCGCATCTCGGCGCGCTGCCGGACGGCCCTGACAAGGCGGGCGCCCTGCTCGGCCGCCCAGGCGATCAGCTCGGCCCGGACCGGCACCGCAAGCTCGGCCGCAGCCGTCGGCGTCGGCGCGCGCAGGTCGGCAGCGAAGTCGATCAGCGTCGTGTCCGTCTCGTGACCCACGGCCGAGATGAGCGGAATCTCCGAGGCCGCCGCGGCGCGCACGACCTCCTCCTCGTTGAAGCCCCACAGGTCCTCGATCGATCCGCCCCCGCGCGCCACGATGATCAGCTCCGGCCGCGGGATCGCGCCGCCGGGCGGCAGGGCGTTGAAGCCGCGGATCGCGGCGGCGACCTCGGGGGCGCATTTCTCGCCCTGCACGGCGACCGGCCAGATGACGACCGGGCGCGGAAAGCGGTCGCGCAGCCTGTGCAGGATGTCGCGGATCACGGCCCCGGAGGGCGAGGTCACCACGCCGATGACCGCGGGCAGATAGGGGATCGGCTTCTTGCGGGCCTGGTCGAACAGCCCCTCCGCCGCCAGCGCGGCCTTCCGCTTCTCCAGCATCAGCATCAGCGCACCGGCGCCCGCCGGTTCCAGGTTGTCGACCACCAGCTGATACTTCGACTGCCCCGGATAGGTGGTCAGACGCCCCGTCGAGCCCACCTCGATCCCATCCTCGGGCCGCACGGTAACCCGTAGGCCCTGCCCCTTCCAGCAGACCGCGGCGATGACCGCCCTTTCGTCCTTCAGGTCGAAATAGAAGTGACCCGATGCCGGGCGCGAGACGCGGCTGACCTCGCCGCGCACGCGGACAAGGCCGAATTCGCCCTCGATCACCCGCTTCACCGCCCCGGACAGTTCCGAAACGGTGTATTCCGGTGCGTTTCCGGCCGACAGCGGGCCGGGATCGTCCTCGAGAAGGTTCATGCGCTCGTTCTTGTCTCGCCCCGCGGGGAACCTTAAGACCCGCGACGTGAAAGGCCAAGGCGCAGGACATGAACATCCTCATCCTCGGGTCGGGCGGGCGGGAACATGCCCTCGCCTGGGCGGTCAAGCAGAACCCGAAATGCGACCGGCTGATCGTGGCGCCGGGCAATGCCGGCATCGCGGCCATCGCCGAAGTCGCCGGCCTCGACATCCTGAACGGCCCGCTCGTCGCCACCTTCTGCGAGGAGAACGCGATCGACTTCGTCATCGTCGGGCCCGAGGCACCGCTTGCCGCAGGGGTCGCCGACACCCTGCGCGCGGCGGGCATCCTGACCTTCGGGCCGTCGGCGGCGGCGGCAAGGCTCGAATCGTCGAAGGCCTTCACCAAGGAGATCTGCGACGCCTGCGGCGCGCCGACGGCGAAATGGGCCCGCTTCACCTCGGCCGGTCCCGCGCTCGCGCATGTCCGCGCCGCGGGCGCCCCGATCGTCATCAAGGCCGACGGGCTCGCCGCCGGCAAGGGCGTCGTCGTCGCCGCAACCACCGCCGAGGCCGAGACGGCGATCGCCGGGATGTTCGGCGGCGCGCTCGGGGCGGCGGGGGCCGAAGTGGTGATCGAGGAATTCATGGCGGGCGAGGAAGCCTCGTTCTTCGTGCTCTGCGACGGGCAGGACGTGCTGCCGGTCGGCACCGCGCAGGATCACAAGCGCGCCTTCGACGGCGACACCGGCCCCAATACCGGCGGCATGGGCGCCTACTCTCCCGCCCCGGTCCTGACCGCGGCGCTTCAGCGCCAGGCCCTCGACCGCATCATCCGGCCCTGCCTTGCGGAACTCGCGCGGCGCGGAACGCCGTATCAGGGGGTCCTCTATGCCGGGCTGATGATCCGGGAGGGGCAGGCGCGTCTGGTCGAATTCAATGCCCGCTTCGGCGATCCCGAATGCCAGGTCCTGATGATGCGTCTGGGCGCACAGGCGCTCGACCTCATGCAGGCCTGCGCCGAAGGGCGGCTCGCCGCGGCGCGCGTCAACTGGGCGGACGACCACGCCCTCACCGTGGTCATGGCCGGCAGGGGTTATCCGGGACCATCCGCGAAGGGATCGGTGATCCGCGGGCTGGACCGCCTGCCCGAGGATTCCCGCCACATGGTCTTCCACGCGGCGACAGCCATCGAGGACGGCCAGGTCGTCGCCGCGGGCGGCCGGGTCCTGAACGTCACCGCGCGCGGCGCCACCCTGGCCGAGGCCGCGCGCGAGGCCTATGCGATGGTGGACCGCATCGACTGGCCGGACGGGTTCTGCCGGCGCGACATCGGCTGGCGGGCGCTGGCACGGGCCTGAGGCGGCGGCCACCGCGCGGCAGGGCGTCGGGACGGTTCAGAACGGGATGTCGTCCGCCGCCTCGGCGGCCACGACGAAGCCCGCGACGACGTGCTTCACCCCCGCCTTGTCGAAGCTGACCTCCAGCTTGTCGCCCTCGATCGCCTCGACCGTGCCGTAACCGAACTTCCGGTGGAACACGCGGTCCCCCTCGGCAAAGGCCGGCACGGCATCAAGGTCGATGACCACATGCCGTGCCTCGCGCGGCTGGCTCAGGGGCCGGCTGCCGGCATTGCGCTGCATGCGCTGCCAACCCGGCGAGTTGTAGACGTCCGCCCGGCTCGCCCGGTCCTCGATCGTGGATGCGCCGGGCGCGGCAAAGCCCGCTCCCGCGGCGCCGAAGCCGCCGCCGTACAGGCCCGGCGGGGTCAGGACCTCGACATCGGCCGCGGGCAGCTCGTCGATGAACCGCGAGGGCAGCGCCGACTGCCACTGGCCGTAGACGCGGCGGTTGCCGGCGAAGCTGATGGTGCAAAGCCTTTCGGCCCTGGTGATCCCCACATAGGCCAGCCGCCGCTCCTCCTCGAGGCCCGAAAGCCCGCTCTCGTCCATGCTGCGCTGGCTCGGGAACAGTCCGTCCTCCCAGCCGGGCAGGAAGACGACCGGGAATTCCAGCCCCTTGGCCGCGTGAAGCGTCATGATCGTGACCTTCTCCTCGGCGTCCTCGCTGTCATTGTCCATGATCAGCGAGACATGCTCGAGAAAGCCCTGCAGGTTGTCGAACCCTTCCAGCGCCTCGATGAGCTCCTTCAGGTTCTCCAGCCGCCCCGGCGCCTCGGGCGTCTTGTCCTCCTGCCACATGCCGGTATAGCCCGATTCCTCGAGGATCGCCTCCGCCAGGCGGATGTGGTCGTAGCCGGGCACCAGGGTCTCGCGGTGCCAGCGGTCCACCGCCTCGCAGAACTGGCGCAGCTGTCCCGCCCCCTTCCCCGTCAGGCGCCCCGTCGCGACGGCGGCGCGCGCGGCGTCAAGAAGCGTGGATCCGTTCTCGCGCGCGATCCGCGCAAGCCCGGCCTGGGCCTTCTCGCCAAGGCCGCGCTTGGGCACGTTGACGACGCGCTCGAAGGCAAGATCGTCGTCCGGGCTGACCGCAAGGCGCAGATAGGCCATCGCATCGCGGATCTCCTGCCGCTCGTAGAAGCGCGGGCCGCCGATCACCCTGTAGGGCAGGCCGATCGACAGGAAGCGGTCCTCGAAGGCGCGCATCTGGTGGCTGGCGCGGACCAGGATCGCCTGCCCGTTCAGGCTCACCGGCTCCATGTGCCGGGTGCCGCGCTGGATCGCCTCGACCTCCTCGCCGATCCATCGCGCCTCCTCCTCGCCGTCCCAGTGGCCGATCAGCCGGACCTTCTCGCCGGCCGCGCCGGCCGTCCACAGCGTCTTGCCCAGCCGGCCCGCATTGGCGGCGATGAGGCCCGACGCGGCGGCAAGGATATGCCCGGTCGAGCGGTAGTTCTGCTCCAGCCGGATCACCCTGGCGCCCGGGAAATCCTTCTCGAACCGCAGGATGTTGCCCACCTCGGCGCCGCGCCAGCCATAGATCGACTGGTCGTCGTCACCGACGCAGCAGATGTTGCGATGCGCCTGCGCCAGAAGCCTGAGCCAGAGATACTGCGCGACGTTGGTGTCCTGGTATTCGTCCACCAGGATGAAGCGGAACCACCTCTGGTACTGCTCCAGCACGTCCCCATGGCCCCGGAAGATCGTCAGGCAATGCAGCAGCAGGTCGCCGAAATCGACCGCGTTCAGGGTCCGCAGACGTTCCTGATAGGCGGCATAGATCTCCGTGCCGCGGAAATTGAAGGCCGAAGCCTCGGCGCTGGGCACCTTGTCCGGCGTCCAGGCGCGGTTCTTCCAGTTGTCGATCAGCCCCGCCAGCATCCGCGGCGGCCAGCGCTTCTCGTCGATGTTCTCGGCCAGGATCAGCTGCCGCAGGAGGCGGACCTGGTCGTCGGTGTCAAGGATCGTGAAGTTCGACTTCAGGCCCACAAGCTCGGCGTGCCGCCGCAGGAGCTTCACGCCGATCGAATGGAAGGTGCCCATCCAGGGCATTCCCTCGGCGGCCTGCCCGATCAGCCGCCCCACCCGGTCCTTCATCTCGCGCGCGGCCTTGTTCGTGAAGGTGACGGCGAGGATCTCGTTGGGCCGCGCCCGGCCGGTGACCAGAAGATGCGCGATCCGCGCCGTCAGGGCCTTGGTCTTGCCGGTTCCGGCCCCCGCAAGCATCCGGACGGGGCCGTCCAGCGCCTCCACGGCTTCGCGCTGCGCCGGATTGAGGTCCGCCAGATAGGGCGCACCCCGCGCGGCCAGCGCCCTCTGGCTCAGGGGAACGGCGGCCTCGAAGGCCTCGGCGTCGGAGGTGCTGCTCATGCGCTGGCACAGTAGCGGCGAAAGGCCACAAGATAAAGTGCCGCGTTCCTTGATTGTTCGCTTGCCCGCGCCGCGCTTGACGCAGGGGTGGCGCGGGTGTCTCCTGTCTGCATTTGACTGCCCGATTTGAGGAAAGCCATGTTCTGGATGAGCGTCAGGCGGATCGTGAACGGCAGTTTCTCGGACCAGCCCGTCCTGGGACCGACCCGCTATCTCGACGTGCCCGACAATGCCACGCCCTCCCCGGCCCATGTCGTCCCGCGGACCGAATGGCTGCGGCGCGTGATGGCCACCTTCGGGCGGACGCCCTCCGGCAGCATGTCGGGGGCCGTCACCTTCTTCGTCCACGGGTTCAACAACAGCGTTGCCGATGCGGCCATGCGCCAGCGCGTGCTGGCCCAGGGGCTCAGGACGGCAGGCTTCGCATCCACGGTCATCGGCTACGACTGGCCCTCGGGCACCACGGCGCTCGGCTATCTCGACGACCGGCACGACGCCAAGCAGACCGCCATGCGGCTCGTCAACGACGGCATCCGCCTCTTCGTCGCCGTCCGCACCCCCGACTGCGAGGTCGCCGTCCATGTCGTGGCGCATTCGATGGGCGCCTATGTCGTGCGCGAGGCCTTCGACGATGCCGACGACACCACGGCAGCGGCCGCGAACTGGACGGCGAACCAGGTGGTGCTGGCCGCCGGCGATGTCTCGGCCGAGTCCTTCACGGCCGGCAATGCCTCGACCGAAAGCCTCTACCGCCATGCCTACCGCCTGACCAACTACTTCAGCCGCTTCGACGCGCCGCTCCAGGTCTCGAACCTGAAACGGGTCGGGCTTTCGCCGCGCGTCGGGCGCGTCGGCCTGCCCGCCGGCGCGCCGGCCAAGGGCGTCAACATCGACTGCTCGGCCCGTTCGCTGAAACTCAAGGGGGACCCGGCGCTGGCGCGGGACGGCGGCGATCCCACCCATGTCTTCTACTTCTACGATCCCAAATGGTATGCCGACCTGGCGCTGACGCTGGACGGCCGGGTCGACCGCGACGCGATGCCGACGCGGTCGCAGCCCCCGTCCGGCGCGCCGGCCACGCATGAGCTGCTCTAGGAGGAACCGGTGCGCCGCTACGGCCAGGTGATCCGCGTGCGTCCCGACAGGGTCGACCGCTATGTCGCGCTGCATGCGGCGGTCTGGCCGGGGGTCCTTGCCATGATCGCGGCCTGCAACATCCGCAACTACACGATCTGGCTGCGCCGGCCCGAGAACCTGATGTTCGCCCAGTTCGACTATCACGGAACGGATTTCGCGGCCGACATGGCCCGCATGGCGGCCGACCCCGAGACGCAGCGCTGGTGGGCCGAATGCATGCCCTGCCACGACCCGCTCGATACCCGCGGACCCGGCGAATGGTGGGCCGGGATGGAAGAGATCTTCCACTGCGACTGACGCCAGCCCTCCGGGGGCGTCGCAAAAGCGTCACGCTGCGCCGCCGGCCCCATTGCGCCGCGCCGCAGCGAAGCTAAAGTCCTGCCCCAGAGATGCGGGGGGCGGGCATGGCCGAATTCAAGAAGATCCTGATCGCGAACCGCGGAGAGATCGCCATCCGCGTGATGCGGGCGGCAACCGAGCTCGGCAAGCGGACTGTCGCGGTCTATGCCGAGGAGGACAAGCTCTCGCTGCACCGTTTCAAGGCGGACGAGGCCTACCTCATCGGCGAGGGCCTGTCGCCGGTCGGGGCCTATCTCTCCATCCCCGAGATCATCCGGGTGGCCCGGGATTCCGGGGCCGACGCCATCCATCCTGGCTACGGGCTGCTCAGCGAGAACCCCGAATTCGTCGAGGCCTGCGATGCGGCCGGCATCACCTTCATCGGACCGAAGGCCGAGACGATGCGCGCGCTCGGCGACAAGGCCAGCGCCCGGCGCGTCGCCATCGAGGCCGGGGTCCCGGTGATTCCGGCCACCGGCGTGCTTGGCGACGACATGGCCGCGATCCGCAAGGAGGCGGCCGCCATCGGCTATCCGCTCATGCTCAAGGCGTCCTGGGGCGGTGGGGGCCGGGGCATGCGGCCGATCCTGTCCGAGGCCGAGCTCGAGGCCAAGCTGCGCGAGGGCCGGCGCGAGGCCGAGGCCGCCTTCGGCAATGGCGAGGGCTATCTCGAGAAGATGATCGAGCGCGCCCGCCACGTCGAGGTGCAGATCCTCGGCGACAGGTACGGCGACATCTACCACCTGTTCGAACGCGACTGCACGGTGCAGCGCCGCAACCAGAAGGTGGTGGAACGCGCCCCCGCCCCCTACCTGACGCCCGAACAGCGGCGCGACATCTGCGATCTCGGGCGCCGGATCTGCGCCCATGTCGGCTACGAATGCGCGGGCACGGTCGAGTTCCTGATGGACATGGATACCGGGGCCTTCTACTTCATCGAGGTCAATCCCCGCGTCCAGGTCGAGCACACCGTCACCGAACAGGTGACCGGCATCGACATCGTGCAGGCCCAGATCAAGATCGCCGAGGGCAAGACCCTGGCCGAGGCCACGGGGATGCAGACCCAGGCCGACGTGCGCCTCTACGGACACGCGATCCAGTGCCGGGTGACGACCGAGGATCCGCAGAACAACTTCATTCCCGATTACGGCCGGCTGACCGCCTACCGTTCGGCAACCGGCAACGGCATCCGTCTGGACGGCGGCACGGCCTATCCGGGCGCGGTCATCACGCGCTACTACGATTCGCTCCTCGTGAAGGTCACGGCCTGGGCGCTCACGCCCGAGCAGGCGATCGCCCGGATGGACCGCGCCCTGCGCGAATTCCGCATCCGCGGCGTCGCGACGAACATCGACTTCGTGGTCAACCTGCTGCGCCACCCGGCGTTCCTGAACAATACCTGCACGACGAAGTTCATCGACACGACGCCCGAGCTCTTCCGCTTCACCCGGCGGCGCGACCGGGCGACGAAGATCCTCACCTACATCGCCGACATCACCGTCAACGGTCACCCCGAGACGGCCGGCCGCCCGAAGCCGCCGGCCGAGGCGCGCCGTCCGGTGCCGCCGAAGCCGCGTGCCGAGCCGCAGATGGGCACGCGCAACCTTCTCGAACAGAAGGGGCCGCAGGCCGTGGCCGACTGGATGAAGCGGCAGAAGCGGCTGCTCGTCACCGACACGACGATGCGCGACGGCCACCAGTCGCTGCTGGCCACGCGCATGCGCTCGATCGACATGATCCGTGTCGCCCCCGCCTATGCGGCGAACCTGCCGCAGCTCTTCTCCGTGGAATGCTGGGGCGGCGCGACCTTCGACGTGGCCTACCGCTTCCTCCAGGAATGCCCCTGGCAGCGCCTGCGCGACCTGCGCGCGGCGATGCCGAACCTGATGACGCAGATGCTGCTGCGCGGCGCCAATGGCGTCGGCTATACCAACTATCCCGACAACGTTGTTCGATCCTTCGTATTCCAGGCCGCAAAGACCGGCATAGACGTTTTCCGGGTGTTCGATTCCCTCAACTGGGTCGAGAACATGCGCGTGGCCATGGACGCCGTCGTCGAGGCCGGAAAGATCTGCGAGGGCGCGATCTGCTATACCGGCGACATCCTCAACCCCGACCGCGCCAAGTACGACCTGAAGTACTACGTGACCATGGGCAAGGAGCTTCAGGCCGCGGGCGCCCATGTCCTCGGGCTGAAGGACATGGCGGGCCTGCTGAAGCCGGCGGCGGCGCGCGTCCTGTTCAAGGCGCTGCGCGACGAGGTGGGCCTGCCGATCCATTTCCACACCCACGACACCAGCGGCATCGCCGGGGCCACGGTCCTTGCCGCGGCCGAAAGCGGGGTCGCCGCCGTCGATGCGGCGATGGATGCCTTCTCGGGCGGCACCTCCCAGCCCTGCCTCGGCTCGATCGTCGAGGCCATGCGGCACACCGACCGCGACACCGGCCTCGACATCGGGGCGATCCGCGAGATCTCCAACTACTGGGAGGCCGTCCGCCACCAGTACCGCGCCTTCGAGGCCGGGCTCGAGGCGCCGGCCTCCGAGGTCTATCTGCACGAGATGCCCGGAGGCCAGTTCACCAACCTCAAGGCCCAGGCCCGCAGCCTCGGCCTCGAGGAGCGCTGGCACGAGGTCGCCCGGCCTATGCCGATGCCAACGCGATGTTCGGCGACATCGTCAAGGTGACGCCGTCCTCGAAGGTCGTGGGCGACATGGCCCTGATGATGGTGGCCCAGGGCCTGACCCGCGAGAAGGTCGAGGACCCGGCCACCGAGGTCGCCTTCCCCGACTCGGTCGTCGACATGATGAAGGGCAATCTCGGCCAGCCGCCCGGGGGCTGGCCGCCGGCGCTGCAGAAGAAGGTGCTGAAGGGCGAGACCCCCGTGACCGACCGCCCGGGGCTGCATGCCCCGCCCGTCGACCTCGAGCGCACGCGCGCCGAGCTCTCGGCCCAGCTCAAGGGGCTCAGGGTCGATGACGAGGACCTGAACGGCTATCTCATGTATCCCAAGGTCTTCCTCGACTACATGGGGCGCCATCGCATCTACGGCCCCGTCCGCACCCTGCCCACGCCCACCTTCTTCTACGGCATGCAGCCGGGCGAGGAGATCTCGGTCGAGATCGACCCGGGCAAGACCCTCGAGGTCCGCCTCCAGGCGGTCGGCGACACCGACGAGCAGGGCGAGGTCCGCGTCTTCTTCGAGCTGAACGGCCAGCCCCGCGTCATCCGCGTGCCGAACCGCGCCGTCAAGGCCCAGACCAAGGCCCGCCCCAAGGCGCAGGAGGGCAACCCCGCCCATGTCGGCGCGCCGATGCCGGGATCGGTGGCCTCGGTCGCGGTCGCCGTCGGCCAGAAGGTCCGCGCCGGCGACCTGCTGGTGACGATCGAGGCGATGAAGATGGAAACCGGCATCCACGCCGACCGCAGCGCCGTCGTCAAGGCGCTGCATGTCCAGCCGGGCAGCGCCATCGAGGCCAAGGACCTGCTGGTCGAACTCGAGGTCTGAGCCGTTAGCCGGGCATTAGGCCGCCGCCCCCTAGGCTGGCGCGCAGGCGCCGGTCGGCATGGCGCCGCTGGTGAAGGGACGGGAACCGATGCGGTGCGCCGGATGTGACAGGGACACGTTCTTCCTCCTCGAGGATGTCGTCCTCGCGCTCGGCAACCTGCGCGGCGCCCTGGCCTGGCTCGATGCCGATCCCCCCCTGACGCCGGCCGAACGCCGCGCCGGGATCGCCCGGCTCGGCCGGCAGGTGGACCTGCTTCATGACCGGGTGCGACGGCTGGCATCCGCCCGGCACCCGCCGCAGGCGGTCGAATTCCGGTCCTGCCGGCGCCCGGCCGCCTGAACCCCGCCGCCCGAGTCCGGCCGCCTGACCCCCGCCGCCCGAGTCCGGCCGCCCGACCCCCGCCGCCTCAGCCCTCAAGGCCCGCCCCGCCTTCGACAAGCCGGACCAGTGCGCGGCCCTGCGCCTCGGTCAGCCAGGTGAACTCGCTGCGGCCCTGTCCGTTCTCCCCGGGCCGGGCATGCAGCAGGATCCCGGTATTGGCATAGACCGCCTCCTCGGCATCGAAATGCAGCTCCACGATCGCCTGCCCCGCCGCCAGGGGGCGCAGGGCGATCCCCCGCCTGCCGGCAAGGGCACGCGCCGGGACGACGACATCCACGCTCTCGAACAGCTCTTCCGCCAGCGGGTCGGACAGCACGATCCCGCTGTCGGGCATCACGTCCAGCCCCGCGCAGTTGCCCAGCGACCCGCCTGGGAAATGGACGGCCTCCTCCCCCCCGAGGCTCGTCCGCACCGACAGCCCGCGAACCAGCGCGAAGCCGCCGTCCAGCGTCGCCACGCGCATCCCCGGCATCACGCTGCGGATGTCCAGCCACCCCCGGTCGGTCTCCACCCTGGCCCCGCCGACAAGCCCCCTGCGGGCCTCGTCCCGCGGCTGCGGCGCGAAGGGGATGCGAAGGGCGGTTGCGGCCTGAAAGGCGGTCTGGTCGCGCATGAACATGGCATGTCTCCTTGCTGGGTGGTTCGTCCTGCGCCTCCCCCTCGGGGGGGCGGCCCGGCCAGATGACATCCGGAATCCGCCCGAATTCCGTCACCTTCGCGTCAGGTTCAGGGCACTATTTCGCCATGATCGGAAATCGCCCCGCCAGGCCGCGCTTTGGCGCCGGCCCGTCATCGCCATTCTTCTTTTATTAACCATGTCAACATCTTGCCACGCTTCCTTCACGCATTGCCCGAATCGTCCTGCGCCCGGCCGCCGCCGCCGGCCACGCCCCGGCGCACTTGGCCCGCAGGCCGCGCGGATGCTATGGCGACGCGGCGCCACGCCGCCCAAGGAAGGAGAATCCCCGCGTGCCCGAGCTTCTGTCCGATCCCGCCGTCTGGCTGTCCTTCGCCACGCTCGCCGTGCTCGAGATCGTGCTCGGCATCGACAACGTGATCTTCATCTCGATCGCGGCCACCCGCCTGCCCGAGGCGCAGCGGCGCACCGCCCGCCTGGTCGGGCTTTCGGGGGCGCTCGTCATGCGCGTGGCCCTGCTGTTCTCGATCACCTTCATCATGGGCCTGACCTATCCGGTCCTCACCCTGCCCTGGTTCGGCGAGGCCGGCAGCATCGCCATGTCCTGGCGCGACATCATCCTGCTCGCCGGCGGCCTCTTCCTGATCTGGAAGGCCTCGACCGAGATCTTCGCCGAGGTCGAGGGCGAGACGCACGGCCCCTCCGGCGCGATCCGCACGACCCTGGCCGCAGTCATCGTCCAGATCATGATCCTCGACCTCCTCTTCTCGCTCGATTCGGTCATCACCGCCGTCGGCATGACGAACCATATCGAGGTGATGATCGCCGCCGTGGTCGTGGCCATCGCCATCATGATGCTGGCGGCCGAACCCCTGGGCAACTTCGTGGCGGGCCACCCCTCGACCAAGATGCTGGCGCTCGCCTTCCTCGTGATGGTCGGCATGGCGCTCGTCGCGGACGGTCTGCACTATCACATCGAACGGGCCTTCATCTATGCCGCGATGGTCTTCGCAGGTGCGGTCGAGGCGCTGAACCTCTGGCGGCAGAAGCGGCGGCGCGAGGCCGCGGGCGGGCACTGAGGGCGGCGCATTTTCCCTCTTGCGGGTCAGGCGGGGAGTTTATATCTCCCCTCGCACCCAGGGATGCGGGCGTAGCTCAGGGGTAGAGCATAACCTTGCCAAGGTTAGGGTCGTGAGTTCGAATCTCATCGCCCGCTCCAGTCAACACGGGCACCGGCAACGGTGCCCGTTTTGTTTCGGGCAGGCCCCGCGCATGCCTTGGAACCGCCCCGCCAGGCCCCTATAACGCGGCCGTTCCATCCAGCCGGAGGTGCTGATGCGCACCGCGACCGTCACCCGCAAGACCAACGAGACCGAAGTTTCGGTGACCCTGGGCCTCGACGGCACGGGCCGGCACGACTGCCGCACCGGCGTCGGGTTCCTCGACCACATGCTGGACCAGCTCGCGCGGCATTCGCTGATCGACCTGACCCTGCGCGCGACGGGCGACCTTCACATCGACGATCACCACACGGTCGAGGACACCGCGATCGCGCTCGGCCAGGCGCTGGCACAGGCGCTCGGCGACAAGCGCGGCATCCGCCGCTACGGGCATTTCGCCCTCGTCATGGACGACGCGCGGGTCGACGTCGCGCTCGATCTCTCCGGGCGCCCCTTCCTCGTCTGGAACCTCGCCTTTCCCACCCCCGCGATCGGCAGCTTCGCGACCGAGCTCGTGCGCGAATTCTTCCAGGCCCTCGCCTCGCATGGCGGGATCACGCTTCATGTCGATCTCGTTCACGGGCTGAACAGCCATCACATCGCCGAGGCCGCCTTCAAGGCCTTCGCCCGGGCGCTGCGCATGGCGGTCGAGGCCGATCCGCGGTCGGCGGGCATCCTGCCCTCGACCAAGGGCACGCTCTAGGCCGATGTCGACGGTCATCGTCGACTACGGCGCGGGCAACCTGCATTCGGCGCGCAAGGCCTTCGAGCGGATGGCCGCAGAGGCCGGCCGGGCCGGATCGGTGCGCGTCTCCGCGCGGCCCGAGGACGTGGCGCGCGCCGACCGCCTCGTCCTGCCGGGCGACGGCGCCTTCCCCGCCTGCCGCGACGCGCTCCTGTCGGTTCCGGGGCTCCTGCCCGCCATCGTCGAGGCGGTGACCCGCCGCGCCGTGCCCTTCATGGGCATCTGCATCGGCATGCAGCTTCTTGCATCGCGCGGCCTCGAACATCGCGAGACGGCGGGGCTCGGCTGGATCCCCGGCGAGGTGGTGCGCATCGCCCCCTCCGACCCGCGGCTCAAGGTTCCCCACATGGGCTGGAACGATCTGGTGATCGACAGGCCGCACCCCGTGCTCGCCGGCATCGCGACCGGCGCGCATGCCTATTTCGTGCATTCCTTCCACTTCCGCCTCGCCGATCCGGCCCACCGCCTCGCCCATGTCGACTACGGCGGCGAGATCACCGCGATCGTCGGCCGCGACAACCTCGTCGGCGTCCAGTTCCACCCCGAGAAGAGCCAGGCGACGGGCCTGCGGATCATCGCGGGCTTCCTCGCCTGGCGGCCGTGACCGGCCCCGGGCGCCCCGCCCTCACTCGACCCGCGTCCAGGTCTGCGACTTGCACAGCAGGCCGCCGGCGACGCAGCCCCGAAGCTGCATCCTGTCGCCGCTGACCGTCGCCCCGCCGGTATAGATCCTGTTGTTCGACGGCCGCCAGACCTGGCCCGAATAGGTCCCGTCGCCGTTCGGCACCATGTCGATCACCAGCGTCCGGCCGATGTTCTCGCCCCTGTATTCGCCGCCCGGATCGAAGGTGCGCGAGATGACGCCGCAGAAGGCCGGCCCGCAGGGCGCCATGGTGACATGGGCGTACTTGCCGTCGTCGGGCTGCGTCTGCCAGACCCCCTCGATCGGATCGGCCAGCGCCGCCCCGGGCCCAAGGGCCAGCACGCCGGCCAGGACGAGATGCCTCATGGGGAACCTCCCTCGCTGATCCTGCCCGATCATCGCCGCGCCGGGCCCCGGCGGCAAGCCTCCCGTCGCGTCGCGCCGGGCACGCGGCCCTTTGCATCCGCGCCGATCCTCTGCCATTAGGCGCAGGCCATGATCCTCTACCCTGCCATCGACCTCAAGGACGGCGCCTGCGTCCGTCTCCTGCGCGGAGACATGCGGACGGCAACGGTCTTCGCCGCCGACCCCGCCGCCCAGGCCCGCGCCTTCCGCGATGCGGGCTGCGACTGGCTGCACCTCGTCGACCTCAACGGCGCCTTCGCCGGCCGCCCGGTCAACGCCCCCGCGGTCGAGGCGATCCTCGCCGCGGTCGACATTCCCTGCCAGCTCGGCGGCGGCATCCGCGACATGGCCACGATCGAGGCCTGGCTCGCCCGCGGCCTCGCCCGCGTCATCCTCGGCACCGTCGCCGTCGAGAACCCCGATCTGGTGCGCGAGGCCGCCCGCGCCTTCCCCGGGCGCGTCGCCGTGGGCATCGACGCCCGCAAGGGCCGCGTCGCAACCCGCGGCTGGGCCGAGGAGACCGAACTCCAGGCCGCCGACCTCGCCCGCCGCTTCGAGGATGCCGGCGTCGCCGCGCTCGTCTACACCGACATCGACCGCGACGGCGCCATGGGCGGCCCGAACGTCGCGGCGACCGCCGCCCTCGCCCGCGCCGTGGCCGTCCCCGTCATCGCAAGCGGGGGCGTCGCCTCGCTCGCCGACCTCCTCGCCCTGCGCGACACCGGCGTCATCGCCGGGGCGATCACGGGCCGGGCGCTCTACGACGGCGCGATCGACCTCGCCGCGGCCCTCGCCGCCCTGCGCCTTCCCCTTTCACCCTGACCGAAATACTCTCGGGGGGTCCGGGGGGCAGACAGCCCCCCGCCCCCGGCAAGCCGCGGCCCGCCATGCTCAAGACCCGCCTCATCCCCTGCCTCGACGTCGCCGACGGCCGCGTCGTCAAGGGCGTGAACTTCGTCAACCTGCGTGACGCGGGCGATCCGGTCGAGGCGGCCAGGGCCTATGACGCGGCCGGGGCGGACGAGCTCTGCTTCCTCGACATCCACGCCACGCACGAGAACCGCGGCACGATGTACGACCTCGTCTCCCGCACGGCCGAGGCCTGCTACATCCCGCTCGCCGTCGGCGGCGGCGTGCGCAGCCCCGAGGACGTGCGCGCCCTCCTCCTCGCCGGGGCCGACAAGGTCAGCTTCAACTCCGCCGCCGTGGCCGACCCCGATGTCGTCGCCCGCTCCGCCGACCGCTTCGGCAGCCAGTGCATCATCGTGGCGATCGACGCCAGGACCGTCGCCCCCGGCCGGTGGGAGATCTTCACCCATGGCGGCCGCCGCGCCACGGGCATCGATGCGGTGGCCTTCGCCCGCACCGTGGCGGCAAGGGGCGCGGGCGAGATCCTGCTCACCAGCATGGACCGCGACGGCACGAAGGCCGGCTACAACATCCCCCTCGTGCGCGCGGTCGTGGATGCGGTCGACATCCCGGTGATCGCCAGCGGAGGCGTCGGCACGCTCGACCACCTCGTCGAGGGCGTCACCCTGGGCGGCGCCGCGGCGGTCCTCGCCGCCTCGATCTTCCACTTCGGCACCTTCACGATCGGCGAGGCCAAGCAGCACATGGCCCGCGCCGGCATCCCGATGAGGCTTTGATGACCCATATGCTCGACCGGCTCGCCGCGACGATCGAGGCCCGCAGGGGCGCCGATCCCGAGGTCTCCTGGACCGCGCGCCTTCTGGCCGCGGGGCCGGAGACCTGCGCGCGCAAGTTCGGCGAAGAGGCCCTCGAGGCCGTGATCGAGGCGGTCCGCGGCGACCGGGCCCGCCTGACGGCCGAGGCGGCCGACGTGCTCTATCACCTGCTCGTCATGCTGGCCGCGCGCGACGTCGGCCTGGCCGACGTCCTGGCCGAGCTCGACCGGCGCGAGGGCCGGGGCGGCATCGCCGAAAGGGCCGCGCGGCGATCCTGAGCCTCGGCCCAGCAGGCTCGGCCCGGCAGGCTCGGCCCAGCAGGCGCGGCCCAGCGGGCTCAGCCCAGCAGGCGCGGCCATTCGATGGCCGGACAGCGGTCCATGACGACCCGCAGGCCCGCGGCGCGGGCACGCCCGGCCGCCGCGGCGTTCACGACCCCGAGCTGCATCCAGACCGTGCGCAGCGCCGGCAGCGTCGCCAGCGCCTCCTCGACGACCGGCGGCACGAATTCGGGCCGGCGGAATATGTCCACCATGTCCACCGGGATGTCGGGCGTGATCGCGGTCAGGTCCGGCCGCACCTCCTCGCCCAGATGGATCTGGCCGGCGATGGCGGGATTGACCGGAATCACCCTCACCCCCTTGCGGCAGAGGAACCGTGCCACCCCGTTCGACGGCCGGGCCGGATCGGGCGAGAAGCCGACGACGGCGATCACCCGTGTCGTGGCCAGGATGCTGCGGATCTCGTCGTCGGAAGGATTCATCGCCGTCCCTTCCCATAAAGAGGCGCCCGATCCAGGAGGACGGGCGCCCAGTCGCGGAACGAGGGACAGTGAACTGGAGCGCGGCAGTTCCGAAGCCGCGCCTCCGAAGCATGAGGTAGTTGCATTAAGGATTTGTTAAAGGGTCCGGGACGCGGGGTCGCACGGACGTGATCGGCGGCGCCGGGCGGGGGCTCACTGACCGAGGACCGCAGGCCAGTTCTCCTCCGCCGCGGCGGCGCGCTCGCCCTCGTGGGCGTTCCATGCGTCGCGGGCAGCCTTGTTGCGGTTCAGGTAGAGCCGCCCGTCGATGATCGAGAACAGCTCCGGATCGCCCCCCGCCAGCCTGCCCTCGGACACGCCATAGGCACAGTAGCCGCCGAACCGGGGCGCATAGGCCTCGGGGTTCATCTCGAAGGACAGCATCGTCTCGTCCGAGACGAAAAGCCAGGTCGCGCCCCGCCAGACCAGCGCATGCGCCGGCGATCCCTTCATCGCCTTGCCGAACAGGAAATAGGCAACCGGGTCGTAGCCGCCGATGGCATAGCCGTCGCGCTGGTAGACCGGGCGGTCCTCCGCCACGGCGCCCGGCACGCCGCACGGCCCGGCGGCCAGCGCCGCCGCGACGATCAGGGTTCGGATCAGGATCATTGTTCGGCGTCTCGGAAGGTCCGGGCAGGGCCGGCGCGGCAAGGATGCCAGCACCGGGCCGGGGTTGGAAGGCGCCTCAAGCGAGTGTGACGGGGCGTGTCCGCCCTGCGACGCCCCGGCATCTTCCCGGTCCGGACGGGCGGCGCCCTGCGGGGCCTGCGCCGGCCCCGAAAGGGCGGCTCCGCGGGGGGCCTCCGCCGGGCCCTTTCCGGGGACAATCGTGAATCGAATGTTAATTCGAATCCCAAGCCATTGATTTCATTGACGTCAGAAGGGTGTCCCATCGTGGGACACCCCTGCCGGCCCCTGCCGGCGGGGCGGCCCGGACGGTTCCGGGGCCGGGTGGCGGGGTGGCGGGCCGGGTTGCGGGCCGGCGCGTCAGCCGCCCCGCATGGCCGCATAAAGCGCCACCGCCGCGGCATTCGAGACATTGAGCGAGCCGAAGCCGCGCGCGGCGGGAATGCGCGCCAGGCTGTCGCAGCTCGCCCGGGTCAGCTCGCGCAGGCCCGGCCCCTCGGCCCCGAGGACAAGGCCGACGGCGCGGCCGCGCAGCCCCGCGACGGCATCCTCGAGCGTCGCCTCGGCGGCCCCCTCCAGCCCGATCAGCACATAGCCCATGGCCCGCAGCGCGCGCATCGCCTCGGCCAGGTTCGGCACGCGCAGGTAGGGCTGGCGCTCCAGCGCGCCCGAGGCCGCCTTGGCCAGGGCGCCGGTCTCGGGCGCCGAATGGTGCCGCGGGGCGATCACCGCGCGGGCGCCGAAGACCTCGGCCGACCGCAGGATGGCGCCGGCATTGTGCGGATCGGTCACCCGGTCGAGCAGGACGACGCGCGGCGCGCCTTCGCCCTGCGCGCAGACCTCCGCCAGGGGTCCCCAGTCCAGCGGCCGCACCTCGAGCGCCGCGCCCTGGTGGACGCTTGCGGGATCGAGGGGCACGGCGCGGTCGAAGACGCGCGGATCGACGATCTCGGGCTCAAGGCCGCCGGCCCCGACGGCAGCACCCAGCCGGTCGAGCGCATTGCGCGTCAGCACCAGCCGGCGCCTGTCGCGGCGGGGGTTGAGCAGCGCGTCGCGCACCGCGTGAAGCCCGAAGAGCCAGACCGTCTCGGTCCTGGCGGCGCGCCGCGCGCGTTCCTTCTCGACAACCCAGTCCGGCTTTCGCGACACGTCCGTCTCCTGCTGCGCCGGGGCCGGAGAATGCGCGGCCCCGCGCCGCGCTGCAACCCGCCTTCCGGCTTGACGCCCCATGCCGCCTCGCGTATCCCGCCCCCGCGTCGGGCGACGAGCTGCAAGGTGCGGCAGCGGACTGTAACTCCGCCGGGGAGACCCACGCCTGGTTCGATTCCAGGGTCGCCCACCATCTCCCCCCCCCCCCAGCGCCCCGCCCCCCCCCCCCTGCCGCCCGAGGAGAGACGATGCCTGCCCGTTCCTGCGACTTCACCCACGCGATCACGCGCCGGCCCGCGACCACGATCACCGCGGGGCTGCGCGCGGTCGATACCGGGACGCCAGACCTGGCGACGATGGAACGCCACCATGCCGACTATGTGGCCGCCCTGCGCTCGACCGGAGCGACGGTGATCGAGCTCGGGCCGCTCGAGGACTTTCCCGACTCGGTCTTCGTCGAGGATACCGCCCTCTGCCTGCCCGAAGGCGCCGTGGTCATGCGTCCGGGCGCACCCTCGCGGCTGGGCGAGGCCGCGGCGATGGCACCGCACCTGCGGGCCCTCTATGCCGAGGTGCGCAGCATCGAGGGGCAGGACAGCTTCATCGAGGGCGGCGACATCCTGGTGACCGAACGCGAGATCCTCGTCGGCCGGTCGGCCCGCACCAATGCCGCCGGAATCGCCGAGCTTGCGCGCCTCGTGGCCGGATGGGGCCACCGGCTGCGCGAGGTGGCCACGCCGCCCGGCGTGCTGCACTTCAAGACCGACTGCTCGCTCCTCGACGCCGAGACGATCCTCGCCACCCGGCGGCTCGATGCCTCGGGCTGCTTCGCCGGCTACCGCGTCATCCACACCGCCGAGGGCGAGGAGGCGGCGGCCAACACGATCCGCTTCAACGGCCTCGTGCTGATGCCCGCGGGCTTCCCGCGCACCCGCGACCGGCTGGCCGCGGCGGGCTACGACCTGCGCGAGATCGCCAACAGCGAATGCGCCAAGCTGGATGGCGGGATGTCCTGCCTGTCGCTGCGCTTCACCCCGCGCCCCGCCTGAATCCCGCCCCGCCGGGGACGGCAGGGGGTGTCCCACGATGGGACACCCATTTGGAGCCAATGAAATCAATGACTTGAGAATCGAATTAACGTTCGATTCAGAAATGACCCTGCCGCGGGGCGGACGGATACCCCGGGCGCGGCCCCCATCGCGGGCGTGCGGCCGCCTGCCGGAGGGGCGCCGTGCGGCACCCCGTGACCGCCGCCGCCGCCCCCCCTTTCCCCTGCCGGCCCTGCCCCTATACTCGGCCACCGGGGCAGAGCGGGCGGGGCGCGCGACGGCAGGAGGATGACGGGGGCGAGCTTCAACCTGTTCTGCATCGCGCAGGCGGGCCGCCTGGCCCACGAGGCGGTGATCCTTGCCGCCTCGCTGCGCCATACCAACCCGGACTTCGCCGGGCGCCTGCTGATCGGCGAGCCGCAGCCCGGCCCGCGCTGGCCCGGCGATCCGCGGATCCCCGGCAATGTCCGCGCGCTTCTGGAAGGCTTCGGGGCCGAGATCCTGCCCTTCGAGAGCCGCGCCTTCGGGCAGGACTATCCCCATGGCAACAAGATCGAGGGCCTGCTCGCCCTGCCCGAGGGCGAACCCTTCCTGTTCCTCGACACCGACACACTGGTCACAGGGCCCCTGTCGTCGCTGGAGATCGATTTCGACCGCCCCGCAGCCTCGATGCGGCGGGAAGGGACCTGGCCGCAGATCGAGCTTTACGGGCCGGGCTACGGGGCGACGTGGAAATCGCTCTACGACCGCTTCGGCCTGGACTTCGCCTCATCGCTCGACCTCGCCCAGCCGGACGAATACTGGGAACGCTATCTCTACTTCAACGCCGGCTGGTTCTTCTTCCGCGACCCGCGCGCCTTCGGACAGCGCTTCCGCGACTGGGCGGTCAGCATCCGCGACGACCCGCCGCCGGAACTGGTCTGCCAGCCGCTCGACCCCTGGCTGGACCAGATCGTCCTGCCGCTCGTCATCCATTCCTTCGGCGGCGGCCGGCCGGGGCCTGGCCTGGCCGGGCTGGACGGCGGGGTGACCTGCCACTACCGCCTGCTGCCGCTGCTCTATGCGCGGGAATCCGACCGCGCCGTCGAGGTGCTGGAGGCCGTGACCGCACCCAATCCGGTCAAGCGTGTCCTGCGCGAGAGCGAGGCGGTGAAGCGGATGGTCTATCAGGGCAAGGGCCGCAAGGTCCGCGCGATGTTCGACCGCGCCGACCTGCCGCGCCGGGAACAGGCGATCCGCAACCGGATCAAGGCCGAGGGCCTGTGGGTGAGATAGGCCGCGCCGGCCCGGCCGCCCGCCACCCGGCCGCATCCGCGGTTCCGATTGCGCCCGCTGCCCCCCTCGCCTAACGTCCGCCCATCCGAACGGGGGAGGCAATCCATGACACGACAGCTCGGCTTCGACACCCTTCAGGTCCATGCGGGGAACAAGGGCGACCCGGCCACCGGCGCGCGGCAGGTGCCGATCTACCAGTCCACCGCCTTCCTGTTCAAGAATGCCGAGCATGCGGCGCGGCTCTTCAACCTGCAGGAAGTGGGCTACATCTATTCGCGCCTGACCAACCCGACGGTCAGCGCGCTGGCCGAGCGGATCACCGCGCTTGAGGGCGGGGCCGGCGGCATCTGCTGTTCCTCGGGCCATGCGGCGCAGATCATGGCGCTGTTCCCGCTGATGCAGCCGGGCTGCAACATCGTCGCCTCGACGCGGCTCTACGGCGGCACCGTGCAGCAGTTCACCAACACGATCCGCAAGTTCGGCTGGTCGGCGAAGTTCGTCGATACCGAGAGCAAGGCCGCCGTGAAGCGGGCCATCGACCGCAAGACGCGCGCGATCTTCTGCGAATCGATCGCCAATCCGGGCGGCTACGTCACCGACATCCCGGCCCTGGCCGCCATCGCCGACGCCGCCCATATCCCGCTGATCGTGGACAATACCTCGGCCAGCCCCTATCTCTGCCGGCCGATCGAGCACGGCGCGACGATCGTCGTGCATTCGACGACCAAGTACCTGACCGGCAACGGCACGGTCACCGGCGGGGCGGTCGTCGATTCGGGCCGCTTCGACTGGTCGGCCGACGACAAGTTCCCCTCGCTGAGCCAGCCCGAGCCGGCCTATCACGGGCTGACCTTCCATCCGACGCTGGGGGCGATGGCCTTCACCTTCCACTCGATCGCCATCGGGCTGCGCGACCTGGGCATGACGATGAACCCGCAGGGCGCCCATTACACGCTGATGGGGATCGAGACCCTGTCGCTGCGCATGGCGCGGCATGTCGAGAACGCAAGGAAGGTCGCCGCCTGGCTGGAGAAGCATCCCAAGGTCGAGGGCGTGACCTATGCCGGGCTGCCCTCCTCGCCCTATTACCGGCGGGTGAAGAAGCTTTATCCGAAGGGGGCCGGCGCCATCTTCACCGTGGCGCTGAAGGGCGGCTACGACGCCTGCGTGAAGCTGGTGGATTCGCTGGAACTGTTCAGCCACGTCGCCAATCTGGGGGATGCGCGGTCGCTGATCATCCATTCGGCCTCGACCACGCATCGCCAGCTGACCGACGAGCAGCGCGAGAAGGCGGGCGCCTCGCCCAACGTGGTGCGCCTGTCGATCGGCATCGAGGATGCCGGGGACATCATCGCCGATCTCGATCAGGCCCTGGCCAAGGTCTGAGGCGAAGGGGGCGCCCCGCCGGACGGCGGGGCGCCGCCCCCCGGGCGGCCTAGTCCTGGACGAGTTCCCAGACGATGGCGACGTTCGAGCTGAGCGTGACCTCGCCGCTGGCGACGGGCACGGCGGACTTGGCCTCCATCGCCATGCCGCCCATCGGCATCGGCACGGGCGGATAATAGGCGCCGGACTGGTCGGCGATGGACAGGATCCGCCCCAGCCTGACCCCGGCCGCGGCGGCGTAGAGCTCGGCCTTGCGGCGCGCATCGGCCACGGATTCCTTGCGCGCCTCGTCGAGCAGCGGCGCGGGATCCTGCATGCCGAAGCTGATGCCGCCCAGGGTATTGGCGCCATCGGTCACCACGGCGTCGAGCGTCTCGCCCAGAAGGCCGAGGGCGCGGATGCGGACGGTGACGCTGTTCGTGGCGATGAAGCCGGTGATCTGGGCGGTGCCGTCCGAGGCGCTGCGGTTGTAGTCGTAGCGCGGGCCGAGGCTCAGGCCCGAGGTCTGGATGTCGCGGTCCTCGATCCCGGCCGACTTGAGGCGTGCGATCGTCGCCGCGATGCGGGCGTTGTTGGCGTCGAGCGCCTCGCGGGCGGTATCGGCCTCGGTCGTGACGCCCATGGTGACGAGGGCCATGTCGGGCCGGGCCTCGACCCGCCCCTCGCCGGTGACCGAGAGCGTGGCGGGCGCCGGGTCGGCGGCGGCCGCGGGCAGGGCAAGCGCCACGAGCACGGCGACGGCGGGCAGGATACGCATGGGAAACCTCCGGGATTGCGTCATCACTTTTCGGACATGAGACGCAGGCCGCAACCCGATCCTTGGCGGCACGCTTTTCATGCGCGATTTTCTGCTTTATCGGCGGGTGCCGGCCGAAGGCCGTTCCGGTGGCGGTTGCAATCGTGCTAGACGCGCGGAGATGAAGCCGAATTTCGCCCTCGAGCTGTCCCAGGACGGCATCGTGCTGCTGCATCGCGGGGCCAGCGGCTGGTTCCGCGTGGGCAGCGTCGATCCCAATGCCGAGGGCCTGGCCGAGGGAATGGCGGTGCTGCGCAGGTCGGCGCTGGCGCTGGAGCCCTCGGGCTTTGCGACCAAGCTGGTCCTGCCGCCGTCGCAGATCCTCTATGCGAGGATCGAGGCGCCGGGGCCCGACGCGGCCGACCGGCGCCGCCAGATCGCCGCCGCGCTGGACGGCCGGACGCCCTATGAGGTGACGGACCTGGTCTTCGACTGGTCGGGCACGGGGCCGGTCGTGCAGGTGGCGGTCGTGGCGCGCGTGACGCTGGAGGAGGCGGAGTCCTTCGCCGAGGAGTTCAGGCTGAACCCGGTGGCCTTCGTCGCCTCGCCGGGGCCGGGCCAGTTCGCCGGCGAGCCGTTCTTCGGGCAGACGGCGCGCGCGGCCGACCACCTGCCGAAGGGCGCGCGGCTGGACCGCGACGAGGAACCGGTGAAGCTGGCGCCCGCGCCCGTCCCGCGCGAGGCGGCGGCGGCGGCGGCGGAGGGCGCGGGGGCGGCCGGGGCCGGCGGCGAGGCGGCATCGCGCAAGGCGCGCCGGAAGGCGGCGCGGCAGGCGGCCGAAGGGGCCGGGGTGGCAGTCGCGGACGGAGTTGCGGAAGGGGGCGCGGACGGGGCCGGGGTCGCGGGCGCACCGCCGGAAGCGGGTGGGGTTGCGGACCGAGCTGCGCATCGGGGCGCGCCCGGGGAAGCGGACGCGGAGGCTGGGGCGGGCGCAGGCGCGCCCGGGGAAGCGGACGCGGACGCTGTGATGGGCGCAGGCGCGCCCGGGGAAGCGGACGCGGAGGC
>JAOADN010000034.1 GCA_026417295.1 Paracoccaceae bacterium | reverse complement strand
CTGCAAGAAGCAGGCGAAAGGTTCCGCGAACAAACGGGCGCTGCCGTCGTGCAGGGCAACCCAGCTGTTCTCTCCGTTGGTCGACGGCACGAAGGTCGACCCGTTGATCCTAGGAGCCTCGACCTGCTCGCCTTCCTCCACGAGCGCCTCAAGGTCCACCTGCGCGACCAGGGCATCCGCCACGACGTGATCGACGCTGTCCTCGCCATGCCGGGGAACGACGACCTGACCCTCGTCGTCCGCCGCGCCGAGGCGCTCGCGGCCTTCCTCGGGACCGACGACGGCGAAAACCTCCTCCAGGGCTTCCGGCGCGCCAACAACATCCTGACCCAGGCCGAGGAGAGGGACGGGGTCGAATATTCCTTCGGGGCCGACCCGAAATTCGCCGAAGTCCCCGCGGAAAAGGCCCTCTTCGCCGCTCTCGACGCCGCCGAGGCCGCCATCGCCCCGGCGATGCGGGCCGAGGACTTCGGGCAGGCCATGTCCGCGATGGCCGCGCTGCGCGCCCCCATCGACGCCTTCTTCGAGGCCGTCCAGGTCAACACCGACAACGAGGTCGTCCGCCGCAACCGGCTGAACCTGCTGCACCGCATCCGCGCCATCTGCCTCTCGGTCGCCGACCTCGCGCGGATCGAGGGCTGAGGCCCCGCCCGCCCCTTCATCATGCCCGAAATACTCCGGGGGTCCGGGGGCAGCGCCCCCGGCCTCCGGCGCCCTGCCTTCAGGCGCCGAAGCGGCCGGCGAAGGATGCCTGAAGCGCCCGGTCGAGCTCGGCCATCGTGACCCGGTGGCCGAGGGCGACAAGCGAGGTCACGCCGTGCCCGGCGATGCCGCAGGGCACGATGCCGTCATAATGGCCGAGGTCCGGGCACAGGTTCACCGAGATCCCGTGCAGGCTGACCCAGCGGCGGAGCCGCACGCCGACCGCAGCGATCTTGTCGTCGCGCGGGGTTCCGTCCGGCAGGGGCGGCAGGTCGGGCCGCGGCACCCAGACCCCGACCCGCCCCGGGCGCCGCACGGCGGCCAGGCCGAAGCCGGACAGCGCATCGATCACCCAGTCCTCGAGCGCGGCGACGAAGCGGCGCACGTCGCGGCCGCGCCGGTTGAGGTCGAGCATCACATAGGCCAGGCGCTGGCCCGGCCCGTGATAGGTGAACTGGCCGCCGCGCCTTGTCTCGAAGACGGGGAAGCGCCGGGCGTCCAGCAGGTCCGCGGCGCGCGCCGAGGTCCCCGCCGTGTAGAGGGGCGGATGCTCGACCAGCCAGACGGCCTCGTCCGCGGTGCCGCCGGCGATCGCCGCGGCGCGCGCCTCCATCGCCGCGACCGCGTCGGGATAGGCGATCAGCCCGTGCCCGGTGACCCATTCGACCATCTTGCGCCCGTGCAGGATCCCGCGCCCTGCATGCCCCTGTCGGCGCCCCGCCGCAAGCCCCGCCGGCGGGGTGGGAAGCGGCCCGGAATTCCCCCGTTGCCAGAATCCGGGTGCGGGTCCACACTTCCCCCGCGGCAAGCCCGGCGCCGCCCGGCAGCCCGGCCGGCGCGGGACCGCAGCATTCGGGAGATGCAAGCATGACCGCAAGTCGCGTTGTCTCGGCCGCCCTCGCCACCCTGCTGGCCGTTCCCGCCGCACGCCCGGCCCTTGCCGATGCCGACGGCCTTGTCGGCGGCATCATCGGCGGCGTGATCGGCGGCGCCATCGTCGCGGAATCGCAGAAGAACAGGCGTCATTCCACGACGACGCGCGCGGCGACGAGCGGCACCGGCGCCGCCCAGCGCGAGGAGAACCGCCAGGTCCAGACCGCGCTCAACTACTTCGGCTATCCGGTCGGCACGCCCGACGGGGCGATCGGGCCGAAGTCGCGGGCGGCCATCGCCGACTACCAGCTGACGCTCGGCTATGCGCCGACGGGGCAGCTTACCGAGTTCGAGAAGACCTTCCTGCTCGGCTCCTACCAGCGGGCGCTGGCCGGCGGGGCGCTGACGACGCAGCAGGCCGCGGCCAACCCGATGGGGATGAAGGGCCTTCTGGTCGCCTGGCGGGACGAGGCGGCGGGCCAGGCGCCGCAGGGCCAGACGGCGGTGGCGCCGCAGGCCGGCGCCGATCCGTCGAACCCCTTCGCCAGGCCCTCGGTCGATGCCGGCGCCACCGCCGCCGCCGCGGCGACCGGCGCGGCCCCCGCCACCGACCCGGCCCCCGGCCCCGCCCCCGGGGCGGCGCAGCCCGCACTTCCCACGTTCATGGCCAAGGCCGGCGGGGCGACGGCGGGCCCCTCGCCGGGCACGTTCTGCACGAAGGTCAGCCTGATGACCGCGACGAACGGCTACACGACCCTTGCCGGGATGCAGGATCCCGGCGCGGCGCTGGGCGAGCAGTTCTGCCTGGCGCGCGGCTATGCGGTGACGCTGGGCGAGGAGCTCGCCGGGCAGGTCGCGGGCTACACGCCGCAGGAGGTGGCCGACCAGTGCATGGGCTTCGGCCCGGCGATGGCGCAGCAGATCGCCCTGCTCGGCACGCGGCCGGCCGCAGAGGTGATGGCGGAGGTCGCGACCTTCGCCGCGGGCACCGGCATGGCGCCCGACCAGCTGCTCGGGACGGCGCGGATCTGCCTCGGCACCGGCTATGCGCGCGAGGACATGAACGTCGCGCTCGCCTCGGCGCTGATCCTGACCACGATGGGCCAGCCGGCCTATGGCGAGATCATCGGCCACCACCTGGCGCAGGGATTCGGCGTGCCGGTCCGGCCCGACCTTGCCTTCGACTGGTACATGCTGGGCGTGGGCGCAGCCAGCCAGCCGGGCGGGGCGGTCTTTGCGCCCGGCCAGCCCGAGCGGCTGGAGGTGGTGCGCGCGGCCGCAACGGCGATCGCCGGGCATGGCCTGCCCGCGCCCGCCGCGCCGGTCCCGGCGACGCTGCCCGCCTTCAAGCTGCCGGGGGCGCCGCAGGCCCCGGCCGCCGGCGATTCGGGCAGCCTGATCGAGGCGCCGGCCCAGCCGGAGGCCGCGGGCGGGGCCTCGAAGCCGGTGATGCAGGCCTCGGCCGCGGCGGCCCCCGATGTCGGCGCGGCGCCGGTGGTCGAGGCGTCGGCCCCCGCCGGGGTCGGCGCGGCCCCGGCCGGGGAGGTGGCGGCAGCCGACGGCGGCGGCGGGCTGACCGATGCCCAGGTCGGCGCCCTGCCGCTGGTGGCGCAACTGCCGTTCCTGCTGTTCAGGAACTGAGGCCGTGCGGCGGCCGGAGGGCCGGCGGGAAACGGAGGGATCGGGCGGCCCGCGGGGGCTGCGCGAATCCCCTTTTCAACCCCGGCCACTGCGGCTAAAGAACCCGCCACCGGGACGCAGCGTGCGGATGTGGCGGAATTGGTAGACGCGCAGCGTTGAGGTCGCTGTTCCTTAACCGGAGTGAAAGTTCGAGTCTTTTCATCCGCACCACCCGGATCCTTCGACACGGCGGCACCCTGTGCCGCCGTTCGCTTTTCTCCCCCCGCCGGGTCCTCGGGGGGAAGGGCGCCGGACTGTTGGCGCAACCGGTTCCACGTGCCGGAAATCGCTGTTGAAATGACCTGCCCCTTCCGCTTATCTCGCAGTCCAGACAAGCGCCGGGAAACGGCGCGGCACCAACGGGGATAAGTCGCTTGGCCGAAGTTTCAGGCAGGGATGCGTTCGTCGAGTTCGAGCACGTCCAGAAGAGCTATGACGGCATCTCGCTGGTCGTGAAGGACCTGAACCTGACCATGCCGAAGGGCGAGTTCCTGACGATGCTCGGGCCCTCGGGTTCGGGCAAGACGACCTGCCTGATGATGCTGGCCGGATTCGAGACGGCGACCCATGGAGAGATCCGCCTGGCGGGCCGGCCGATCAACCAGGTCCCGCCGCACAGGCGCGGGATCGGCATGGTGTTCCAGAACTATGCGCTGTTTCCGCACATGACGGTGGGCGAGAACCTGGCCTTTCCGCTGGAGGTGCGCGGCATCGGCAAGGACGAGCGCGAGGTCAAGATCCGCCGCGCGCTCGACATGGTGCAGATGGGCGGCTTCGTCAGCCGCCGGCCGGCGCAGCTTTCCGGCGGCCAGCAGCAGCGCATCGCGCTGGCCCGCGCGCTGGTCTTCGACCCCGAGCTCGTGCTGATGGACGAACCCCTCGGCGCGCTGGACAAGCAGCTGCGCGAGCACATGCAGTTCGAGATCAAGGCCCTGCACGAAAGGCTCGGGGTGACGGTCGTCTATGTCACCCATGACCAGGGCGAGGCGCTGACGATGTCGGACCGGGTCGCCGTCTTCAACGACGGGGTGATCCAGCAGCTCGACCGGCCCGACGAGCTGTACGAGCGGCCGAAGAACAGCTTCGTCGCCCAGTTCATCGGCGAGAACAACAAGCTTTCGGGCACGATCGAGAAGCTCGAGGGCAGCCGGGCGCTGGTGCGGCTGAGCACCGGCGAGGTGATCGACGCGACCCCCGTCAACGTGCGCGAGACGGGGCAGAAGACGCTGGTGTCGATCCGGCCCGAGCGGGTGGAGTTCAAGCCGGAGATGATGCCGAAGGACGCCCACACGATCGAGGCGGAGGTGCGCGAGCTGATCTACATGGGCGACATCCTGCGGGCGCGCCTGAAGGTCGCGGGGTCGGAGGACTTCGTCATGAAGATGCGCAACACGCTCAACCAGACGCGGCTCCAGCCGGGCCAGCGCATCAAGGTGGGCTGGCATCCGGCCGATGCGCGCGCGCTGGATCCGGTCTAGACGGGGAACGGAAGGGACGCCAAGGCCGGGGGACAAACGGCCAAGATCAACGACATCGAAACTGGTTCAATCTGGGAGCTACGACATGAAGAAGATCCTGATCCTGACGACGGCCCTGACCGGCTGGGCGGCGGCCGCGTCGGCCGGCGACCTGACCGTGATGTCCTGGGGCGGCGCCTATGGCGCGGCCCAGACCGAAGCCCATGTGAAGCCCTTCGCCGCCAAGACCGGCATTCCCACGGTGATGGTGGACAGCGACAACCCGGCGGCGCCCATCAAGGCGATGGTCGAGGCCAACAACGTGACCGTCGATGTCGCCTCGGTCGAATATGCCGATGCGATCCGGCTGTGCGACGAGGGGCTGCTGGAGCCGATCGACGCCTCGACCCTGCCGCCCGGTTCGGACGGGACGCCGGCGACCGAGGACTTCCTGCCCGGCGCCATCACCGACTGCGGCGTGTCGACCGACATCTGGGCGACGGTCTACGCCTACGACACGACCAAGTTCCCGGCCGATGCGGCACCGAAGACGGCGGCCGACTTCTTCGACCTCGAGAAGTTCCCCGGCAAGCGCGGCCTGCGCAAGGGCGCCAAGGCGGTGCTGGAATTCGCGCTGCTCGCCGACGGGGTCGCCCCGGCCGACGTCTATGCCACGCTGTCGACGCCGGAGGGCGTGGACCGCGCCTTCGCCAAGCTCGACACGATCAAGAAGGATGTCGTCTGGTGGGAGGCCGGCGCCCAGCCGCCGCAGCTTCTGGCCGACGGCGAGGTGGTGATGAGCACGGCCTACAACGGGCGGATCTTCAATGCCGCGGTCGCCGAGGGCAAGCCGTTCCAGATCGTCTGGGACGGCCAGATCTACGAGAACGAGATGTACGTCGTGCCGAAGGGCGCGCCGAACAAGGACCAGGCCATGGAGTTCATCCGCTTTGCGACCTCGACCGACGGTCTGAGGGCGCAGGCGCAGAACATCTCCTACGGCCCGGCCCGCAGGTCTGCGCTGAAGGAGGAGCTGATCTTCAAGGACGGCAAGACGGTCATGGGGCCGCATCTGCCGACGGCGCCCGAGAACATGAAGAACGCCCTGGAATCGAGCTGGGAGTTCTGGGTCGACCGGGATGCCGAGCTGAACGAGCGGTTCAACGCCTGGCTGGCGGCGAACTGACCCGGCACAGGGCGCGGGGGGGCGCAGGTCCCCCCGCCCCGCCTTTTTCCCGGAACCCCGCATGGCAGACCTGACCGCCGCCGCCCCGCTGACGACCGCCGACGGGCGACCGCTGAAGGAAGCGCTGGCGCGCGCGCAGCGGCGGGCGAAGACCCGCGCCTTCCTTCTGGTCGCGCCGCTCCTGCTTTTCGTGATCGTCAGCTTCGTCATCCCGATCGCGCAGATGCTGCACCGGTCGGTCTATCACGACGGGTTCTCGGCCAATGCGCCGGCGGTATCGGCCTGGTTCGCCGCAAATCCCCCCGGCACGCCGCCCGACGAGGCCGCCTTTGCCGCCCTGGCCGAGGACTTCAGGGCCATGAAGGCCGCGAAGACCGCGGGCGAGGCGGGCACGCGCGTGAACTATACCCTGCCCGAGAGCCGGTCGCTCTTCACCAAGACGGCGCGGGATGCCGACAGGCTCGCCCCGCCCTACAGGGACGCCTTCCTTGCGGTGGACCCGAAATGGGCCGATCCCGAGGTCTGGCAGGCGATGCGGTCGTCCTCGTCGGCCTACACGTCCGACTTCTACCTGTCGGCGACGGATTTCCGGCACACCGCCGACGGCGGCATCGAGCGCGTGGAGCCGCGCCAGCGCATCTATGTCTATCTCTACATCAAGACCTTCGTTCTGTCGGGGGTCATCACGCTGCTCTGCCTGATCCTGGCCTTTCCGGTGGCGCATCTTCTGGCGACCCTGCCGATGGCGAAGGCGAACCTGCTGATGATCCTTGTCCTCCTGCCGTTCTGGACCTCGCTTCTGGTGCGCACGACGAGCTGGATGGTGCTCTTGCAGGGGCAGGGCGTGGTGAACGAGACGCTGCTTTCCCTGGGGCTGATCACCGACAGCGGGCGGCTCAGGCTGATCAACAACCAGACCGGCACGATCATCGTGATGACGCATGTGCTGCTGCCCTTCATGATCCTGCCGCTCTATTCGGTGATGCGGGTGATCCCGCCCTCCTACGTGCGGGCGGCGCGCTCGCTCGGCGCATCGAGCTGGACGGCCTTCCGCCGCGTCTACCTGCCGCTGACGCTGCCGGGGATCGGGGCGGGGGCGCTTCTGGTCTTCATCCTGGCGGTCGGCTACTACATCACGCCCGCGCTGGTCGGCGGCGCCGACGGGCAGCTCTTCTCGAACATGATCCAGTTCCACATGTCGAAGTCGAACTGGTCGCTGGCCGCCGCGCTGTCGGCGATGCTTCTGGCCGGGGTGCTGCTTCTCTACTGGCTCTACGACCGCCTGATCGGCATCGACAACCTCAAGCTCGGGTGATCCGCGATGGCGCTTCCGGTCCATGCCAGCCCGCTCGAACGCATCTGGCACTATGCCTATCTGGTGATCTGCGCGCTGATCTTCGTCTTCCTCGTGGCGCCGATCCTCGTCGTCATCCCGCTCAGCTTCAATGCCGAGCCCTACTTCACCTTCACCGACAAGATGCTGTCGCTCGACCCGGCGGGCTATTCGCTGCGCTGGTACGATTCGCTCCTGACCTTCGGGATGCTCGCGCCTGACGCGCCGCGCGACGGCGCCTGGTATGCCGACATGTGGCGCAATGCGGCCTGGGTGAAGGCGGCCAAGAACTCGATCATCGTCGGCTTCTGGGCGACGCTCCTGGCCACGGTCCTCGGCACGCTGGCGGCGCTGGGCCTGTCGCGCCCCGACATGCCCTGGCGGCGGGCGATCATGGCGATACTGATCAGCCCGATGATCGTGCCGATCATCATCATCGCGACGGGGATGTTCTTCTTCTACTCCAATCCCTGCTCGATCCTCGGCTTCGAATGCGGCCGTCTGACCAGCACCTACACCGGGATCGTGCTGGCCCACACGATCCTGGGCATCCCCTTCGTCATCATCACGGTGACGGCGACGCTCGTGGGGTTCGACCAGTCGCTCAACCGGGCGGCGGCGTCGCTGGGCGCGAGCCCGCGGCGCACCTTCTTCCGGATCACCCTGCCGCTGATCCTGCCGGGCGTGATCTCGGGGGCGCTCTTCGCCTTCGTCACCTCCTTCGACGAGGTTGTGGCCGTGCTGTTCCTGGCCGGCGCCGACCAGCAGACGATCCCGCGCCAGATGTGGAACGGGATCAGGGAGCAGATCAGCCCGGCGATCCTGGCTGTGGCGACGATCCTCGTCGTGATCTCGATCGGGCTTCTGACCACGGTCGAGCTGCTCCGGCGGCGGTCGGAGCGGCTGCGGGGCATGACGCCGCGCTAGGGGCGCGGGGCCGGCCGCGCGCGCGGCCGGCAGGACGGGCCTTCGAAGGCCCGTCCGGGCGCGCGCCGGTCGCACCGTCGCCCCGTCGCACCGTCGCGCCGGTCGCGCCGTCGCGCCGGTCGCGCCTAGGGCAGGATGGCCAGCCAGCCCCAGGCGGTCAGCACCGAGGCCGCCGTCCCGACAAGGACGCTGGTCGCGGCGACGCGCCGCGCCACCCCGTAGATGCTGGCGAAGAGATAGGCATTGACCCCCGGCGCCATCGCCCCCGTGACGACGGCCGAGCGGAGCTGGTCCACCGTCAGCCCGAAGACGAAGCGGCCGAGGGCATAGGTGATGGCCGGGTGCACGACGAGGGAGATCGCGACCACCATCGCGATCGTCGCCCGGTCGCCCTCGGGCCGGTAGCGGAAGAGGATCCCGCCCAGCGCGAACAGCGCCGCCGGCAGCCCGGTGCGGGCGATCATGTCGATCGCGCTCCAGACCGGGGCGGGCAGCGGGTCGCCGGCAAGGTTGACGGCGAAACCGAGCATGATGCCGATGACCAGCGCGTTGGTGAGGATCGCGCGCAGGACCTTGCCGGCGACGGCGCGCGCCGGCAGCCCGTGTCCGCGCCCGCGCACGACCTCCATCACGGTGATGCCGAAGGCATAGAAGAGCGGCGCATGGATCGAGATGATGGCCAGGTTCGCCGCCAGGGCATCCGGCCCGTAGGCGCGTTCGGTCAGCGCCAGGCCGAGCAGCAGCGAATTGGAGAACAGGCAGCAGAAGCCGATGGCGACGCTGTCCTCGGGCGGGCGGCCGAAGAGGTGGCGCGCCCCGGCATAGCCCAGCGCGAAGCCCGAGAAGGCGCCGATGTAGAAGGACAGGAACAGGCCCGCGTCGTAGCTTTCGCGGATGTCGAGCCGGGCCACGCCCGAGAACAGCAGGCAGGGCACGGCGAAGCCCTGCGCGAACTTCATCAGCGCGTCGAACTGGTCCTCGCCCAGATAGCGCGTCCAGGCCATCGCATAGCCGGCGCCGATCACCAGGAAGACCGGCAGGACGACCTGGAACAGGGCATCGAGATGGGTCAGAGCGGGAACTCCAGGACCATCCCGTCATGGGCGGGCGAGACCTCGGGCGGGGTCTCGGCCTCGACCGTCGCATGGTCGAGGTCGACATGCATGTTGGTCAGGACGGCGCGCCGCGGCGCCGCCCGCGCGATCCATTCCAGCGTCAGCGCCAGGTGGGCATGGGTCGGGTGCGGCGTGCGGCGCAGCGCATCGACCACGAGGCAGTCGAGCCCCTCGAGCAGCGGCCAGGCGGCCTCGGGGATGGCAAGGACGTCCGGGATATAGGCGAGGCCGCCGATCCTGAGGCCCAGGGCCTCGATGTCGCCGTGATCGACCGCGAAGGGCGTGATCTCGACCGGGCCGCCCGCGCCATCGACGGTGAAGGGCCCGCGGATCGCGTTCATCTCGCAGATCGGCGGATAGGACGAGCCGTGCGGCTGCACGAAGGCATAGGCGAAACGGCCGAGCAGGGCCTCGCGCGTCGGCCCGTCGGCCCAGACCTGAAGGCGCTGGCGCGTCGAGAAGACGATCTGGCGCAGGTCGTCGATGCCGTGCACGTGGTCGGCATGCGAATGCGTGTAGACCACGGCGTCGAGCCGCGACACCCCGGCCGCCAGAAGCTGGGCCCGCATGTCGGGCGAGGTGTCCACAAGCACGGCCGTGCTGCCTGCGGGGCCGATCCGTTCGGCCAGCAGCGAACAGCGGGTGCGGCGGTTCTTGGGGTTCGACGGGTCGCAGGCGCCCCAGATGCCGCCGATGCGCGGCACGCCGCCCGAGGACCCGCAGCCGAGGATGGTGAAGCGCAGCCGGTCCATGCTAGGCCCCCGCCGCCGCAATCCGGGCCGGGGCGGCCCGGGCGAAGAGGCGGTCGAAGTTCGCCTCTGTCTGGGCGGCGAACTCGGCATAGCCGAGGCCGAGCGCCGCCGCCATCGCCCGCGCCGTATCGGCCGCGAAGGCGGGCTCGTTCCGGCGGCCGCGATGCGGCGGCGGGGCGAGATAGGGGCTGTCGGTCTCGACCAGCAGGCGGTCGGCCGGGGCGGCCGCGAAGATGGCGCGCAGCGCCTCCGACCTGGGAAAGGCGGCGATGCCGGAGATCGACAGGTAGAAGCCCATGGACAGGGCCACCTCGGCCAGCCGCGGGCCCGAGCTGTAGCAGTGCATGACGCAGGCGAAGGCGCCCGCCCGGTATTCGTCCGACAGGATGCGCGCCATGTCGTCATCGGCATCGCGGGAATGGATGATCAGGGGCAGGCCGGTCCGGCGGGCGGCCTCGATATGGATGCGCAGGCTTTCCTGCTGGCGGTCCCGCGTCCCGGCCGTGTAGTGATAGTCGAGGCCGGTCTCGCCGATGCCGACGAACTTCGGATGCCGGGCGAGCGCGACGAGCTGGTCCAGCCCGGCCAGGGGCTCTTCGGCCGCGCTCATCGGATGGGTTCCGGCGGCGTAGAAGACGCCCTCGTGCGCCTCGGCGATGGCGCGGACGCGGGGCTCGTGTCCGAGGCGCGTGCAGATCGTGACCATGCGCCGGACGCCGGCCGCGCGGGCACGGGCGACGATCGCCGGGATCTCGCCCGCGAAGTCGGGGAAATCGAGGTGGCAGTGGCTGTCGGTCAGGGCGGGCGGCGTATCCGTCATCTGCGAAGGTCCGGTCCGGGAGGCAAGCCCCTGTTCAGCGCCGGACCGCCCGGCCTGCCGTCTCGTCGATCCTGAGCAGGGTATCGAGGAGAAGCCCCGCAGGGTCAAGGTTGACGGCCAGTCCGCGCTGCTGGCGACGGCCCAGTCCGGCGGCGAGATCGGCCCAGAGCCGGGCCGCCGCGGCATCGGGCGAGAGCCGCGCAAGCAGCGCGGCCTCGCCGGGGACGGCCTCGGGCCCGGCCCCGCCCGTCGCCCCGGCCAGGGCCAGCCGCGCCAAGAGAAGGCCGGTGAGGCCGAAGATCATCGCCGTCTCCTCGGAGGCCCCTTCGCCGCGGCCCTGCGCGCGGCCGGCAACGGCGATCGCCGCGGCGCGGTCGATGCCGGGGGCGCGGGCCAGAAGCCCGGTCAGCGCGGCATAGGCCTCGACCCCGTCGAGCGCGGCCAGCCTGACCGCCTCGCCGATGCTGCCGCCGGCAAGGACGGCCACCGACTTCGCCGCTTCGGGGGAAACGCCCTGGGCCGCCAGCGCCAGCGCCGCATCCCCGGGCGCGACAGGCGAGAGGCGCAGCGCGCGGCAGCGCGACCGGATCGTCGGCAGAAGCGACAGGGGCTGGTGGCTGACGAGCAGGAAGGTGACGCCGGGGGGCGGCTCCTCGAGGAACTTCAGAAGCGCGTTGGCGGCGGCGGGGTGCATCTCGTCGGCCGCGTCGATGATGACCGCCCGCCGCCCGCCATCGGCCGCCGAGAGGTGCAGGAAATCGGCGAGGGCGCGGACCTCCTCGACCCGGATGACGGCCGAAAGCCCGCTGCCCGTGGTGTTGGGACCGCGCCGCACGAGGTGCAGGCGCGGCTCGGCCAGCGCCCGCATCCGCCGGGCGACGGGGTGATCCGGCGGGATGTCGAGCGTCGCCGGGGCGGACGGCGGGGCGCCGCCGAAGAGGCCGCCCGCGCCTTCGGGCGGCAGGGCGATGAGGTGGCGGGCGATCCGCCAGGCGAGCGTCGCCTTGCCGGTGCCGCGCGGGCCGGTCAGGAGCCAGGCGTGGTGCAGCCGGCCCCCCGCCAGCGCGGCGAGGAATGCGCCCTCGGCCGCCGCCTGCCCGTAGAGGGCCGGCGTCTCGCGCGGGTGCAGCGCGCCGGCGACGCGGTCCGGCTCGGGCGCCGCCTCGCCGGCAGTCATGGCGCCGCCCGGCCGAGCCGCGCGAGGACCTGCGCCAGCACGTCGGACGCGACCGCCGCGGCATCGCGCGCCGCGTCGATGACGACGAAGCGGTCGGGATGGGCACGCGCCAGCGCAAGGAAACCCGCACGCGCGCGGGCCTGGAACTCGGGCCCGAAATCCTCGAACCGTTCCTCGTGGCCCCGCCGGCCGCGGGCACGGGCAAGGCCGGTTGCGGGATCGAGATCGAAGAGCAGCGTCAGGTCGGGTTCCCGGCCGATGACCAGCGCATGCAGGCGGTCGACGATCTCGGTCAGGTCGCCCCGCGTCAGGCCCTGGAAGACGCGGGTGGAATCGGCGAAGCGATCGGTGACGACGATCCGGCCGGCGGCGAGGGCCGGAAGGATCGTGCGCTCCATGTGGTCGCGCCGGGCCGCGGTGAAGAGCAGGATCTCGGTCTCGGCCGACCAGCGGGAGGGATCGCCCTCCAGCACCAGGCGGCGGATCTCCTCGGCGCCGGGGCTGCCGCCCGGTTCGCGCGTCAGGACGACGGCGTGGCCGCGCGCAACGAGGGCCTCGCCCAGGAGCCGCGCCTGGGTGCTCTTGCCCGAACCGTCGATCCCCTCGAGGCTGATCAGCATGCCGGTGCCGGTTCCGTCCCCCTACGGTCAGCGGTGTTACACGCTTCGCGCGGCGGGGGCCACACCATGCGGTTCAGGGTGCAGCCGGCGGGGCGTGCGGCGGGCCGTGGCGGGCCGCGGCGCCGGCGGCTCAACTGCCGACCATCGCCGTCATCCGTCCGGTGAGGACGCCGAAGGCGGTGGTCATCCGCGTCAGGAACCCGCCCCGTCCGACATCGGCCTCGGCCACCAGGGGAATCGTCACGGGGTCGTTGCCGGGGACCTGCACGACCAGATCGGCGATCCGGTCGCCGGCCCTGACGGGTGCCATGACGGGGCCGGAATAGACGACCTCGGCCTCGAGCGTGTCCTGGGCCAGCGAGGGCAGCAGGATCCGCGCATCCTCGGCCGGGATCAGCCCGACCGTGGGCGCCTCGCCCATGAAGACCGGGGCCTCGGCCAGGCGTGTGCCCTTCTTCGCCACCGACTTCATGGCGAATTCGCGAAAGGCCCAGGTCATGACCTTCTCGGCCTCTTCGGCGCGGGCCTGGGCATCGGGCAGGCCGGCGATCACCATCACGACCCGCCGCCCGCCCTGCTGGGCCGAGCCCACCATCCCGTATCCCGCCTCCGTCGTATGGCCCGTCTTCAGCCCGTCTGCCCCGATCCCGAGCCCGAGCAGCGGATTGCGGTTGAAGCGGTTGTCCGGGGTGCGGCCGTCGAAGGCGAATTCGGTCAGCGAGAAATAGCCGTAATATTCGGGAAACTCGGTGATCAGGCGCACCGCGAGCCGGCCGAGGTCATGCATGCTCATCACATGGCCCTCGGCGGGCCAGCCCGTGGAGTTCACGAAATGCGAGGCGGTGAGGCCCAGCGCCCGGGCCCTTTCGTTCATCTTCTGGGCGAAGGCCTCCTCGGTGCCGGCCAGTCCCTCGGCGACCACGACGCAGGCGTCGTTGCCCGACAGGACGATGATGCCCTTGATCAGCTCCTCGACCGTGGGGCGGTCCTTCTCGGTCAGGAACATGCTGGAGCCGCCCATCGACCGGGCGCGGGAGGACACGGCGAAGGGCTCGTCCAGCCTGACGCGGCCGTCCTTCAGCGCCTCGAACAGCATGTTGAGGGTCATGAGCTTCGACATCGAGGCCGGGGGCAGCGGCGCCTCGGCGTTCTTGGCCATCAGGACGGTGCCCGTGGTCATGTCGTAGACCCAGGCCGCGCGGGCGCGCGTCTCGAAGGCGAAGGCGGGAAGGGCCGCCCAGAGGACGGCCCCGGCCACAAGGACGAAGAGGCGCAGCAGGGACATCGGTCCTTTCCTCGGGGCGCGTCAGCCCGCGACGGGATAGGCGTCGGGGTATCCCATTCCCCGCACCCGCGCGGCAAGACTGTCGCGTTCACCAATGCTTGAGGCCGGCCCGACGATGACCCGCCAGAAGGCCTTGCCCTGGCTGGAATCCGGCTTGACCACCGCCGAAAGCCCCGCCGCGTTCATCTGGTCGGCGGCGCGCTGGGCGTTGTCCTGCCGGCTGAAGATGCCGATCTGCACATAGGGGCGGCGCAGCACCCCGGCGGCCGCCGGCGAGGCGGCGACGGAGCCGTCGAGCGGCGCGGTCTGGATGGCCGAGGTATCGGCGGAGACGGGCCTGACGCCGGTGACGGCGCCGTCCCCCGTCACGCTGGCGGCCGCCGCAGCCAGGGCGGCGCGCTCGGCCTCGCACTTCTTCTTGCGCCAGAACGGGCAGGGCTTCCCGTCGGGCGCCGCGGGCGCGGCATCGGCGAGGGGCGCATCGGCGGGCAGCGTGCCGGCCGCGGTGCCGGGCATGGACTTGCCCTCGGCCTTGTCGATTGCGGCGGCCGCGGCGACGGCGATGGGATCGGCCGCGGCGGGCGCGGCACCGCCGGCCGGCGGGGCGGCGGCATCGGTGGCGGCGGCATCGGTGGCGGCAGCCTCATCCCCCGGCGCCGGGGCGAGGGCAGCGGCGGCGCGCTCGGCCTCGCATTTCTTCTTGCGCCAGAAGGGGCAGGGTTTCTCGTCGGGCGCGGCCGGCGTGGCCGCGGCATCGGCGACGGCACCGTCGGCAGCAGCCGCCGCGGCGCCGGCGGTGGCGGCGGGAAGCTTCAGCCCCTCGGCGGCCGCGACCTCCGCCTTCGAGGCGGCAGCGGGCGGCGCGCTGGCGGCGGCGCTGGCGGGCTCGGCCGCATCCGGCATCGGCACGGCGTCGGGCTCCTCGCGCCGGAGGGCGACGATCTCGACCTCGGTCGGTGCGCCGGCAAGGATCTCGAGCGCGCCCGCGGCGTCGGAGGAAAGCTGGATCGCCGGGCCGGGATTGGCATTCTCGCGCCGGAAGAGCGCGCCGATCACCGATCTTCCGTTGGCCGGGTTGCGGATGATGACCCGCTCGGGGTCCTTGACCGAGGCATGGGCCACCCAGACGCCACCCAGCGACGGCCGGCCGTCCCACAGGGCCTTGTCGCGCAGGTCGAACACGTCGGGCGCCTCGACATCGCCGGTCCCGCGCGTGGCGCCGGGGCCCGCGCCCTCGTCCGAGATCGGCAGCGCCCCGTCCGTCCTGTCCTTGGTGGCGAATGGTCCGGTGCCCTCGACGCAGCCCGCAAGTGCCGCGGCAACGCCGATCGCGAGCGCCGCACGCAACGTCCAACTCATCGCCATTCCTGCCCCTCCGGGTTCCCGCGGGCTCTTCGTCCCGCTTCTTCCGCCTGAACACGGACAGCCCGACGCGCCCTGCCGCGCGTCCGTTGCCCGCCTGCCTCGTTTCCTTGCGCCGTTTCCGCGCATTGATGCACAGTCTAGCGTTTCGCGCGTCATCTGGAAAGGCCGCTGCAAGGCGCCCTGCGCAAGGCGCTGCCTGCGTGCTTTCAGAATCGCACCCGTGCCGCTAAGCCGGCACAGCCCGGAGGAGTGGCAGAGCGGTTGAATGCACCGGTCTTGAAAACCGGCGTGGGTGCAAGCCCATCGTGGGTTCGAATCCCACCTCCTCCGCCAGCGTCCGGGCCCGGCCTGTGGCGCGCAGCGAGGCGCGACCGAATCACGTGCGTGAGGAATGATCAGATGCCCGGAATCCGGGCAGCGGCCGGGCGGGCGGCCGCAAACCCGTTCATCGCCTTGATTTTCGCCGCAAGAACGTTTCCGGATGCACGCGGAGACCGTTTCCGCCGCAGAAACGATGCGCCGTGCCGCTGCGGGAACTCATGCGCCGTTAACGGAATCTCAACCGGCGCGGGGAAGGGCCGTCACGGTCGCGCGGGCCGCCGGGCAGGCAGGGCCCGGGGTTGCCCGCATGATCCACCGCGCGCGGCGATGCCCCTTTCAGGACAATGACTTGACCGGGCTGCCCCGGGCCGCGGGCAGAGGCCGTCGCGCCGGCAGGGCGCCGCGGACGGCCCGCCCCGGCCCCGCCAGTCCGGCCCGGTCCCCGGCAATCTTCGCCCTGCGGTTGTTTGCCGCATGACGCAAACGGACATATACTCGTCGCTGCGGGAATTGGACCGCACGGGGTGTGAAAGGGTTCGCGCGGTGTCGGCGATTTCTGTCGCATGTTTCGATGACCATCCGCTGTTGCTGTCGGGTCTTGCCGGGTATCTGGCATCGGTCGAGGGGTTCGACCTTGTCGCCACCGGCTCGACGACGGTCGAGGCGCGGCTTGCCGCAGGCCGTCTGAAGATCGACGTCATGATCCTCGACCTGAACATGCCGACCAACGTGATCGAGGCGATCTCGGACATCACGGCCGGCCAGGACGCGCCGCGCATCCTTGTCTTCACCGCCTCGACGGTGGTCAATCACGCCGTCGTCGCGCTCGAGGCCGGGGCGCGGGGCTTCGTGCTGAAGGGCAGCCCGAAGGACGAGCTGGCCACGGCGATCCGCACCATCCATGCCGGCGACACCTACATCACGCCGAGCTTCGCGGCCAAGGTCGTGGCCGGCATCCGCGAGGCGGCCGAGGGCCGCAGCCAGGCCGCCGCGCGGTTCAGCCACCGCGAGGAGCAGGTCCTGCGCCTGCTGCTGCAGGGATCGACGAACAGGTCCATCGCCGATCACCTGGAGATCAGCGAGAAGACGGTGAAGCATTACATGTCCGTCCTGATGCAGAAGCTGAACGTCAGGAACCGCATCGAGGTCGTCCTCGCGGCGCAGGAGCTGGAGCGCCGGCGCGCGCGGTCGGACGAGAAGATGTTCCAGTAGGGGCCGGTTCAGGCGAGCCGCGCCAGCGGGATCCGCCCGACGAGGGTCGTGCCCTCGGCTTCGCTGCGCAGGAGCGATACGCTGCCGTCGAAGACCTCGAAACGGTTGCGCAGGCCCAGCAGCCCCAGCCCGCGGCGCGTGCCGGCCTGTTCCCGCGTCTGCCGGCCGCCATCGGCGTTGCGGACCTTCACGACGATGTCGCCATCCTCGACGAAGGCCTCGACGCGCAGGCCCTTGCCGTCGGAGTGGCGGACGGCGTTGATCAGGCCTTCCTTGACGAAGCGGAAGAGGCAGGTGCGCACCTCGAGCGAGACGTGATCGGGCAGGTCCCCGTAACGGGTTTCGACCGGCTCGCCGGTTACGCCGGGAAACTCGGCAACCGCCAGATCCAGCGTCTGCGCCAGCGTCAGGCCGGCGATGTCGGGCAGCATGAGCCCGCTGGCGATGGCCCGGAGATCTTCGATCGCGCCGGCGGCCAGTTCGCGGGCCCGCGCCTCGCGACGGTCGGGGGGAACGTCGTCCGGCCCGCCCATGGCCAGCAGGGTCAGGACCTGGACCGGGCCGTCATGGATGTCGGCACCGACGCTGTTCAGCATCTGCTCGTTCGCCCGGTGGGCGAGCTGTCGGGCGCGTTCGGCGACCTTGCGCAGGGCATCGCTCGTGCGTGCGGCACGGTATTCCTGTTCGAGCGCCAGTTCGAGCTGACGCTGCTGCGCCAGCACGATCGACATCAGGATCAGCAGGCCCAGCGTGGCCGCCGCCACCCCGGCCCAGATCGAGGCCTCGACGAACTTGCGCTCCGACAGGGGCAGGGTCGCATCGCGGTAGACCTCGCCCACCGCGACGATGCGTCCGCTCGCCGTGTCCCTGATCGGCACGTAGACCTCGAACAGGGCGTGGCCGTCAGGCCCCGTCTCCTCGACATCGAAGCTGATCAGGGTGCCCGTCTGCATCACCTCGTCGAGTTCGGTCGCCTCGTGCGTCCGGCGATCGAAGGTTTCGTCGGTGCTGATGAGAAGCCGGCCGTCGATGTCCCACAGGTTGAGCGTCCTGATCGCCGCCGGGGCGCCGGCGCCGGCGAGCCAGGTCTCCAGCTCCCTGCGAAGGTCGTCGGGCGAGAGCTCCTGCCGCTTCAGGCGGAAGGCATAGGGTGTCAGGACGCTGCTGACGAAGATGCTGCTCGCCTCGCCGATCTGGCGGACCTGAAGCTCGCGATACTTCTGGACGACGAAGGCGCCGAGGACCGTCATGATGGCGATGGTCCCGGCGAAGGTCAGGACAGGGATCAGCAGGGCGCGTCGCCCCTCGGCGCGCGGCCGCACGGAGCCCCCCTCAGGCGGGGCGACTCCGCCGTCTGCTGGATCGCCGCCCCCGCCCGGGGGCGAAGCTCGTGCCGAAGTTCCGGCCATCGGGTTTGCCGTGCAGCCCGGATTGTGACCTGTCGCCCTGCAAGGCTGCGCGTTTTGTGCCCGCGAAGCAAGCCGGTTGCTGCACGGCCCGGAATTGGCGGCGCGCGGGAAACGGCACCGGGCGGACGGGGGGATCCTTCACGATACGTGAACACTTGCCCCGCCGACTGCGACTTTGGTCCCATGCGCATGCGCCGAAGGTCGCGGCCCGCGTCTCACCAAGGTCGCAGAACGTCGCGCGACCTTCTGTCCTACCGGGAGCGCCGGGGCGGGGGTAGCGTCATCCCCGGGTAGTGGTGGTGGCAGGGTGCGCCGGCCCCGATCCGCAACGGATCGGGCCGGTGCGTCCGGAGCACCGGAAAGCTTCGGTTTCAATTCGCCTGCGGGACACGGGTCCCGCAGGACAGGGGAGGTCCGTCATGGCCGTCAAGCTCAATCTCGCCGATCTCACGTTCATCCTGCGCCAGATCAAGATCGCCGAGGCGAATTCCACGGCCCATGCCGGGGCCGGTGCCGTGGCGCTGACCCAGGTCTGGGTGGATGCCCAGGGCAATGTCGTTCCCGCCGGGACGCCGGGGGCGGTCCTGGCCATTCCCGACCCGCATTTGCCCTATGGCCTGCGCACCGTGGACGGCACCTTCAACAACCTCGTGCCCGGACGGGAAACCTGGGGCGCGGCCGACCAGGCGATGCCCCGGCTGCTTGGCGCGAATTTCATCAACGATGCCGACGGCGACCTGATGCCGCTTGGCCCGCCGGGTGCGCCGGTCGTCACCAACAACAACTACGCCCTGCCGGGCAGCGTGGCCGATGCCGATCCGCGCATCATCTCGAACCTGATCGTCGACATGAGCGTGAACAATCCGGCCGCGGTCTCGGCCTGGTTCAACAACCCCGCCGCGGTCGAGGCCTGGCTCGAGGCCCATCCCGGCCAGACCCCGGCGCGGCCGGGCGAGGGCAACGGCGTCACCACGATCGACATCACCGATGCCGACCTCGCCTCGATTCCGAACATCGCGCCGGACGACGGCATCTCGGCCCCGTTCAACGCCTGGATGACGTTCTTCGGCCAGTTCTTCGACCACGGCCTCGACCTGATCTCGAAGGGCGGGAACGGATCGGTCTACATCCCGCTCCAGCCGGACGATCCGCTGGTCACCCATGGGCCAGACGGCATCGCCGGGTCGGGCGACGAGGTGCCGCCCGAGCGCGCCTTCATGGTGCTGACCCGCTCGACCCCGGTCACCGGCCAGGGCCCGCACGAGGGCAACAACGTCACGACGCCCTTCGTCGACCAGAACCAGACCTATACCTCGCATCCCTCCCATCAGGTCTTCCTGCGCGAGTACAAGCTTGTCGACGGTGCGCCGGTGGCCACGGGGCGGCTGCTCGACGGCGCCTCGGGCGGCCTGCCGACCTGGAAGGACATCAAGGAACAGGCGGCCAGCAAGCTTGGCATCCAGCTCACGGACGGCGATGTCGTGGCCGTCCCGCTGCTGCGCACCGACGCCTATGGCGAGTTCATCCGCGGCCCCAACGGGATGCCGCTGATCGTCACCGGAATCGGGGCCGACGGCATTCCCAACACCGCCGACGACATCGTGGTCGAGGGCAGCATCGCCGCACCCGTCAACACCTTCGCGGTGGGCGCCGTGCGGCTTGGCCATGCCTTCCTCGACGACATCGCCCACAACGCGGCCCCCGTGGACGGGCGCACCGGCCTGCTCAAGACGCCCGACGACGACGACGTGATCGGCGGCACGACCGACCCGCTGGCCGCGGGCACCTACGACAACGAGCTTCTGGACCGTCACTTCATAACCGGCGACGGGCGCGGGAACGAGAACATCGGCCTGACGGCGGTTCACCACGTCTTCCACCAGGAGCACAACCGCCAGGTCGCGGCGCAGAAGCTTACGATCCTTGAATCGGGCGACGTCAACTTCATCAACGAATGGCTGGCGACCGACATCTCGGCGGCCGACCTGGCCGGGTTCGATGCGCTGACCCCGCTGGAGAAGACGGCCTTCGCCGACGGCCTCGACTGGGACGGCGAGCGGCTGTTCCAGGCCGGGCGCTTCGCCACCGAGATGCAGTACCAGCACCTGGTGGTCGAGGAAATCGCCCGCCGGATCCATCCCGACATCGAACCCTTCGTGTTCAACGCCGTGACCGACATCAACCCGGCGATCTTCGCCGAGTTCGCGAACGTCGTGTACCGGTTCGGCCATTCCATGCTGACCGACAGCATGCCGCGCGTCTTCCAGGACGGCTCGACCGACGACAACGGCCTGATCACCTCGTTCCTCAACCCGGTCCTGTTCAACACCGACGCGAACGGCGGGACGATCACCGGCGACGAGGCGGCCGCGGCCATCATCCTGGGCATGACCTCGGAGCGCGGCAACGCGATCGACGAATTCGTCGTCTCGTCGCTGCGCAACAACCTCGTCGGCCTGCCGCTCGACCTGGCCGCACTGAACATCGCGCGGGGCCGCGACACCGGGATGCCGACGCTGAACGGGGCGCGGGCGGAGCTGTTCGCGCAGACCGGGTCCACCTGGCTCAAGCCCTACGGCAACTGGATCGAGTTCGCCGCCAACCTGAAGAACACGATGTCGGTGGTGAACTTCATCGCCGCCTACGGCACCCATGCGACCATCACCTCGGCCACGACGCTGGAGGGCAAGCGGGACGCGGCCATGGCGCTGGTCTTCGGCGGGCCCGACGCGCCGGCCGACCGCATGGCCTTCCTCAGGGGGCAGGGCGCCTATGCCGGGTCGCTCGGCGGGCTGAACAACGTCGATTTCTGGATCGGCGGCCTGGCCGAGCGGATCATGCCCTTCGGCGGCATGCTCGGATCCACCTTCACGGCCGTCTTCGAGGCCCAGCTCGAGGCGCTGCAGTTCGGCGACCGCTTCTACTACCTGTCGCGCGTGCAGGGGCAGAACTTCCTCAACGAGCTCGAGCAGAACTCGTTCTCGAAGATGCTTCTTGCGAACACGGCGCTGTCCGATCCCGGACCGGACGGCATCCGCGGCACCGCGGACGACATCGTCACGCGTCACATCGGCGTCGATTCCTTCACGAGATACGACCACGTCCTGGAGGTGAACGCCGCCAACCAGCTTGAACCCGACCCCGTCGGGGCCGACCCGGTGCTCGAGGCGCTGGGCCTGGGCAAGGTGGTGCGCGACACCAACTTCATCCAGTTCACCGGGGGCGAGCACGTCGCCATCGGTGGCACGAACGGCAACGACACGATCATCTCCGGCGACGGCGACGACGGCATCTGGGGCGACGCGGGCGACGACCGCATCGAATCGGGCTTCGGCGTGGACCTGGTGAATGGCGGGGCCGGCGACGACATCATCACCGATGCCGGCGATGTCGGCGACTTCCTCAAGGGCGAGGACGGCGACGACGTGATGTCCACCTCCTCGGGGCTGGACATCCTGATGGGCGGCCGCGGCAAGGACGTCATCTTCCTGGCGCGCGACTCCTCGGAGGTCTTCGGGGGCGAGGGCGACGACTTCATCCTCGGCAGCGAGGGCGCCGACTTCCTGCTCGGCAACGAGGGCGACGACTGGATCGAAGCCGCGGGCGGCTTCGACACCACGGCGGGCGACAACTCGCAGCTCTTCTTCAACTCGTCGATCATCGGCCACGACGTCATGTTCGCGGGCTCGGACGAGCATGACTTCGACGCCGAGTCCGGCGACGACATCATGGTCCAGGGCGAAAGCGTCATGCGCAACGAGGGCATGTTCGGCTTCGACTGGGCGATCTTCAAGGGCGTCCAGCGGGATGCCTATGCCGACATGCGCATCAAGATCTTCACGACCGAGGAAGCCGACATCCTGCGCAACCGCTTCGACAAGACCGAGGCGCTGTCGGGCTGGAGGTTCAACGACACGCTCATCGGCGACGACCGGGTCGCGCCGACGGCGACCGGGGGGACGGTCGCGGCCAACGAGGGCGTCTTCTTCAACGACGGGCTCGACCAGGCCGGGATCGACCGCATCGCCGGTCTGTCGCAGATCGTCTCGATCCCCACGGGGCAGACCTTCTGGGAACAGGGCAACATCCTGCTCGGCGGCGGCGGGTCGGACATCCTGCGCGGCAATGCCGGGGATGACATCCTGGACGGCGACCGCTGGCTGAACGTCCGCATCAAGATCGCCTCGCCCACCGATCCCTCGGTGCAGATCGCCACCGTGGACACGCTGCGCCACATCTTCACGGCGCAGGACGCCGCCGATCCGTCATGGGTGGGCCGGTCGCTCTTCGAACTGCTGCTCGACCGGACGATCCGGCCGGGGCAGATGTCGATCGTGCGCGAGATCCTCAACGGCGGCCAGGCCGGTGACACCGATATCGCCGTCTATGGCGACGTGCGCGCCAACTACACGATCACGCCGCTTGGCGGCGGCGCCTTCCGCGTTGCCCATACGGGCTTCGTGGCGGGCGCGGGCGTGACCGACGACGGCACCGACATCGTGCGCAACATCGAGATCCTGCGCTTTGCCGACGGCGACCTCTTCATCGGGCCGCAGCCGGCGACCGGCGCGCCCGTGATCTCGGACACGACGCCCACCGAAGGCCAGACCCTGACGCTGGACCTGTCCTCGATCGCCGATCCCAACGGTCTCGGCCCCTTCGCGATCCAGTGGCAGTCCTCGCCGGACGGCCTGACCTGGACCAACATCGCCGGGGCCAACGGCACGACCTTCACGCCGCAGGACCTGCCGCTCGGCCTTGCCGGGGCGCAGGCGGGGCTGAGGCTGAGGGCGCAGGTCACCTTCACCGACGGCATCGGCACGGTCGAGACCGTGACCTCGGCGCCGACCGCCCCGGTGGGGCGCAACTGGGACGGCACGCCCCTTGTCAACAACACGTTCAACGGCACCGCGGGCGACGACATCGCCACCGGCACGACGCCCATCATCATCGGCGGCAACGACACGCTGAACGGGCTTGACGGCAACGACATCCTGCGCGGGCTTGGCGGCAACGACCAGCTGAACGGCGGCAACGGCAACGACACGCTGGACGGCGGGGCGGGCACCGACCTGATGAACGGCGGGGCGGGCGACGACTTCCTTGTCTACCAGGTCTCGACGAACATCCTGAACCAGGTGACCAGCGGCCGCGACACGATCGACGGCGGGGCCGACACCGACACCGTGCAGATCACCGGCACGGCGGCGGCCGAGACCTTCCGCGTCTATACCCGCGCGGCGGCGATCGCGGCGGGCATCGCGGTGCCCAACGTCAATACCGAGATCGTCATCACGCGCAACGGCACGACGACGGCCTCGGTCATCGCCGAGCTCGACAATGTCGAGGAGCTCATCATCAACTCGCTGACCGTTTCGTCCCCCGGCGGGGCCGGCGGCGGCGCGAATGGCGGCGACACGATCCTGGTGATCGGCGACTTCACCTCGACAAGCCTCAACTTCAACACGATCACCGTCGAGGGCACCTCGGGTGACGAGACGGTGGACATCTCGGCCCTTCAGTCGGCCCACCGGATCGTGTTCCGCGGTGCGGGCGGCAACGACGTGATCGTCGGCGCCCTGCGCCCGCAGGACGTGGTCGAACTGCCGCCGGGCGTCGATCCGGCGACGGCGCAGGTCACGACCCATGCGAACGGGATGACGACCGTCGGCGGACCCGGCGGCAGCGTGAGCTTCCTCGCGCCCGCCGGGATGCCGTCCATCGCGGCGCACGGATCCTCGGGTCACATGGGCCAGATCCGCAACGACCAGGACGCCGGTGGCGGCGGCGGCAGCGGCACGGACAATGCGCCGAACCCGGGCTTCGCGCTTTCGGCCTCCGATCTTGCCGGGCTCAAGGCCCTTGTCCAGGGCCGCCCGGCCGGCGAGGCCGACGACAGCGAGGGCGCGGCCGGCGTGCGCACGCTGAGCGGGGCCGGCAACAACCTGGCCAACCCCGAATACGGTGCGGCCGACGAGGTCTTCATCCGCCTGACGCAGGCCCGTTACGGCGCGCCGGACGCGAACGGCAACCGGGCGATCAACCCGATCTTCGACGGGCTCGATCCGCGGACGATCTCGAACATCCTCGGCACGCAGGAGGCCGACCTGGCCCCGAACGCCAAGAATGCCAGCATCTTCTTCATGGCCTTCGGCCAGTACTTCGACCACGGGCTCGACTTCATTCCGAAGAGCCCCGCCTTCGGCACGCTGCCGATCGGCGGGCCGGGGGCAAGCCGGGCGCCGGGCGTGGACAACCCCGCAGACCTGACGCGGGCTGCCGTCGCCTACATCGACGCCAGCGGCATTCCGCAGCACCTGAACAAGACCTCGCCCTTCGTCGACCAGAACCAGGCCTATGGCAGCCACGAGCTGGTCGGCCAGTTCCTGCGCGAAAGCGACGGGGCGCAGGGCTTCGGGATGAAGCTGCTGTCGGGCGAGGCCGATCCCTCGGCGCCGCAGTTCCGGCTGCTGCCGACGCTGCGCGACCTGATCCAGCATCACTGGCAGGCCGACTCGGTCTTCCATGACCCGTCGCTGCCGGGCGGGCAGGCGAGCTTCCGGCAGTACTATGCCGGGCTCGTGGACGGCTCGGGCGCGATCGACACGGCGATGGCGAGTGCGCTTGCCGCGAACTTCATGGGTTCGGGCCATGCGCTTCTTCTGGACGCCAACCCCTTCATCAGCCCGCTCGACCACCGCATCGCCGGTGACGGGCGCGCGAACGAGAACGTGGCCCTGACCGCGATCCACACGATCTGGGCGCGCAACCACAACTTCCACGTCGAGAACCTTCTGGCCCAGGGCTTCGAGGGCACGCAGGAAGAGGTCTTCCAGGCGGCCAAGATGCTGAACGAGGCGGAATATGCCCGCGTCGTGTTCACGGAATTCGCCGACATGCTGATCGGCGGCATCCGCGGCACGGGCGACCACGGGCATGCCGGCTACAACCCGGATGTCGATGCGCGGATAAGCCACGAATTCGCCGCGGCGGTCTATCGCGTCGGCCATTCGCTGGTCGGCCAGACGCTTCAGGTGATGGGTGCGGACGGGCAGATGAAGCAGGTGGCGCTGTTCGACGCCTTCCTGAACCCGACGAACGACCCGGCCGCCTTCACCGGCGCGCTGCCGCCGGGCTATGTGCCGCAGCCGGGCTACACGCAGCTTGGCGCCGGCTCGATCATCGCGGGCACCGCGCTGCAGACGGCCGAGGAGGTGGACTTCAACATCGTCGATGCGGTCCGGAACGACCTTGTCCGCATCAATGCCGACCTCTTCGCCTTCAACGTGGCGCGCGGCTGGGACGTGGGCATCGGGACGCTGAACCAGATCCGGGCCGATCTCATGGCCTCGACCGATCCCTACATCCGCGAGGCGCTGTCCTATGCGGGCGATCTCAGCCCCTATGCGAGCTGGGAGGACTTCCAGGCGCGCAACGGGCTGTCGGATGCGGTCATCGCGCAGTTCCGCGCGGCCTATCCCGACCTGCTGCTCGACACGCCCGAGAAGATCGCGGCCTTCGTCGCGACCAATCCCGACATCGCGCTGATCGACAATGGCGACGGCACCTTCACGGTGAAGGGCATCGACCGGGTCGACCTGTGGGTCGGCGGGCTGGCCGAGCAGCACATCAACGGCGGCATGGTCGGCCAGACCTTCTGGGTCGTCCTGCACGAGCAGTTCGACCGCCTGCAGGAGGGCGACCGGTTCTACTATCTCGAGCGGTTCGAGAACTTCGACTTCTATGCCACATTCGGCGAGGACACGACGATCGCCTCGATCGTCGCGCGCAATACCGGGCTGACGGGCCTTGACGAGTCGCTCTTCGATGCGACGAACACGCTCGACGGGGCCGGGGACGGCGAGGACGGCAACGCGGGCGGCGGCCAGCCGGACGACGGGGCCGACGACGAGG
>JAOADN010000033.1 GCA_026417295.1 Paracoccaceae bacterium | reverse complement strand
GGCCAGCCGACCCCTGCGGCGCACCAATCTTCATGAATCAATTCCTGATTCCGGAAATTCACCCAATGGAATCAGGGGGATGCCGGGGTGTCCCATCGTGGGACACCGCCGATGTCCCTTCCGGGGGGACTCAGGCGCGCGCGAGACTCCGCAGGACGTAGTGCAGCACGCCCCCGTGCTCGAGATACTCGATCTCGATCGCGGTATCGATCCGGCAGCGCAGCTCGATCGTCCGGCTCGTCCCGTCGGGGCGGGTGATGGTGCAGGGCATCAGCGACAGGGGCACGATCCTGCCCTCGAGCCCGTGGATCGCCACCGTCTCGTCGCCCTTCAGGCCAAGGCTCCTGCGCGTCATGCCCCCGGTGAACTCGAAGGGGATGACGCCCATGCCGATCAGGTTCGACCGGTGGATGCGCTCGAAGCTTTCCGCGATCACCGCCTTGACGCCCAGAAGGCTGGTGCCCTTGGCCGCCCAGTCGCGGCTCGACCCCGCGCCGTATTCGATGCCGCCGAAGATGACGAGCGGCACGCCCCTGGCCTTCCAGGCCATGGCCGCCTCGTAGATCGAGGTCTGCGCGCCGTCGGGCCCCAGCGTGTAGCCGCCCTCGACGCCATCCAGCATCTCGTTCCTGATGCGGATGTTGGCGAAGGTGCCGCGCATCATCACCTCGTGGTTGCCGCGGCGCGAGCCGTAGCTGTTGAAGTCCTTCGGCGCGACGCCGCGCTCGGTCAGGTACCTGCCCGCAGGCGTCGTCGGCTTGAACGATCCCGCAGGGCTGATGTGGTCGGTGGTGATCATGTCGCCGAGGATCGCGAGGATGCGCGCCCCCTCGATGTTGCGGATCGCGCCCTTCGTCTTCGACATGCCGCGGAAATAGGGCGGATTCTGGATGTAGGTCGAGCTCGGCGGCCAGTCGTAGGTCTCGCTGTCGGTGACCTTCACCGCCTGCCACCTGGCATCGCCCTTGAAGACGTCGGCATACTTCTTGCGGAAGGCCTCGCGCGTGACGGTCCGCTCGACCAGCTCGGCGATCTCCTGCGTCGTGGGCCAGATGTCCTTGAGGAAGACCGGCCGGCCGTCCCTGCCGGTGCCGAGGGGTTCGTTCACGAGGTCGATGTTGATGTCGCCCGCGAGCGCATAGGCCACGACGAGCGGCGGGCTGGCGAGATAGTTCGCCCGCACGTCGGGGCTGATGCGCCCCTCGAAGTTGCGGTTGCCGGAGAGGACGCTCACCGCCACCAGATCGTTGTCGTTGATCGCCTTCGAGATCTCGGGCTGCAGGGGCCCCGAGTTGCCGATGCAGGTCGTGCAGCCGTAGCCCACGAGGTTGAAGCCCACCGCGTCGAGGTCGTCCTGAAGCCCGGCGGCGCTCAGGTATTCCGACACGACCTGGCTTCCGGGCGCGAGCGAGGTCTTGACCCAGGGCTTGCGGTTCAGCCCGAGCGCCCGCGCCTTGCGCGCGACAAGCCCCGCGCCGATCATCACGTAGGGGTTCGAGGTGTTGGTGCAGGAGGTGATCGAGGCGATCACGATCGAGCCGTCGCGCAGCCGGTAATCCTCGCCCGCGACCGCGGCCTCCTTGCGGGCATCGACCTTCACCGGCGCGCCGCCCTCGGCCAGCATGTCGCGCGCCTCCTCCGAGACATCGACGCCGCGGTAGTCGCAGACGACCTTGTAGAAGGACCGCGCCGCATCGGAGAGGGGGGTATAGTCCTGCGGCCGTTTCGGGCCCGAGACGGCCGGCACGATCTCGCCCATGTCGAGGTGCAGGGTCGAGGTATAGACTGGGTCGTAGTCGGGCCCGCGCCACATGCCCTGTTCCCTGGCATAGGCCTCGACCAGCGCCACGCGGCCCTCGTCGCGCCCGGTCTGGCGCAGGTAGCGCAGCGTCTCGCCGTCGATCGGGAAGAAGCCGCAGGTGGCGCCGTATTCGGGCGCCATGTTGGCGATCGTCGCGCGGTCGGCCAAGGGCAGGTGGTCGAGCCCCTCGCCGCAGAACTCGACGAACTTGTTCACCACGCCGTGCTTCCTCAGCATCTGCACGACCTTGAGGACAAGGTCGGTCGCCGTCGTGCCTTCCTTCATCCGGCCGGTCAGCCTGAACCCCACGACCTCGGGGATGAGCATCGACACCGGCTGGCCCAGCATCGCCGCCTCGGCCTCGATGCCGCCGACGCCCCAGCCGAGGACGGCAAGGCCGTTCACCATCGTCGTGTGGCTGTCGGTGCCGACGAGCGTGTCGGGGTAGGCCACCGTCGCGCCGGTCTGGTCGGTGTCGGTCCAGACCGTCTGGGCGAGATACTCGAGGTTCACCTGGTGGCAGATTCCGGTGCCCGGCGGCACCACGCGGAAGTTGTCAAAGGCGTTCTGACCCCATTTCAGGAACTGGTAGCGTTCGATGTTGCGCTCGTATTCCAGGTCGACGTTCTTCTGGAAGGCGCGCGGGTTGCCGAACTCGTCGATCATCACGCTGTGGTCGATGACCAGGTCGACCGGGACGAGCGGGTTGATCTTCCTCGCGTCGCCGCCCAGCGCCTTGATCCCGTCGCGCATCGCGGCCAGGTCCACCACGGCCGGAACGCCGGTGAAGTCCTGCATCAGCACCCGCGCCGGGCGGTAGGCGATCTCGCGCGGGTTCTGGCCGCCCTTCGCGCCCCATTCGGCAAAGGCGCGGATGTCGTCCACGCTCACGGTGAAGCCGCCGTCCTCGAAGCGCAGCATGTTCTCGAGCACGACCTTGAGCGAGGCCGGAAGCCGGGCGAAGGACCCAAGCCCCGCGGCCTCGGCGGCCGGAATGGAATAGTAGGCGACGCTCGCGCCCCCCGCGGTCAGCGTGCGGCGGGTTCCGGCGGTGTCCTTTCCGGTGACGACGGTCATGTGCATCCCTCCGAATGGCGGCTCGGTCACAGCCTGATGCCGCAACGTGACCAAGGGATCAACACGGCTGGACCCGAAGCAATGTATACCGTTGTGTACATTCAAGGCCCCGGCGGCGCAAGATGCCGGGTGTTGCAGCTTCGCACAAGGTCGTGCGCTCGCATTTCCTTGATTGGATTGCGCGCCGGGCAGGTGAGATTGAGCTTGTCCTGAGCTTGGGGTTCACTGAAGTCATGCTGCGGGCAATCCTTCTTGCGCTCGGCCTGTCGGTTGCGGCATCGCAACCCTCGCCCGCGCAGTCGTCGCCGGACTCGCCGGACTCGCCGGTCGTCGTCGAGCTCTTCACGTCGCAGGGCTGTTCGTCCTGCCCGCCTGCCGATGCGCTTTTCGCCCAGCTCGCCAACCGGTCGGACGTGCTGGCCCTCGCGCTCCATGTCGACTACTGGGACTATCTGGGCTGGAAGGATGCCTTCGGCGATCCGGCCTTCACCGAACGCCAGAAGGCCTATGCCCGCGTGGCCGGCGCCAGGTCGATCTTCACGCCGCAGATGGTGGTCCAGGGCATGGACCATCTGGTCGGCGTCAAGCCCATGGAGCTGGGCGACCTGATCAGGTCTCACGCCCTGCGTGCCCAGCAGGTCAGCCTTTCGGCCACGCGCGCCGGCGGGCGGGTCAACATCGTGGCGTCGGCACGGCTCGGGCTGCGCCGCAGCGCGGATGTCCAGATCGTGCAGTTCATCCCCCTGGCGACATCCCGGATCGAGCGGGGCGAGAATGCCGGCCAGACGGTCACCTACACGAACATCGTCGAGACCTGGCAGGTCGTGGGCACCTGGGATGGGCGGGCCCCGCTGTCGCTCAGCGTCGAGGCTGACAAGGGCCCGCTTGCCGTGATCATCCAGGAACAGGGGCCGGGGCCGATCCTCGCAGCGGCGCGGCTGCGCTGACCCGCGCGGCGCGACCGGTCAGGTCGCCCCGCCGTCGCGCCGGCTGCCTGCGGCCTTCCAGCGGCGATGGATCCAGAACCACTGGTCCAGGTGGTCGCGCGCAACCCGCTCGAGATCGTCGTTCAGGGCCTGCGTCATGCTGCGGGCGTCCGATCGCGGGATCGGGCCGCCGACGATGATCCTGAAGGACAGGCCGTCCGGCTGCCTCAGGCCGTAGAAGGTCAGCAGCGGGGCGTCGTAGCGCAGGGCAAGGTCGGCGGCCGACGTCGCCGTCAGGGCCGGCTGTCCGAAGAAGGTGAAGACGCGCCCCCGCCGCATCGACTGGTCGGTCAGCAGGCCCAGCATGCCCCCCGCGCGCAGGAAGCGGACCATTTCGGTCATCCCGGCCTTGCCGCGCGGAAAGAGCGGCTTTCCCACCGCCTCGATCGCCCTGACATAGGGGCCGTTGAAGGCCCGGTTCGTCATCGGCTTGTAAAGCCCGCCCATCGGGAAGCCCTGGCTGATCAGGGCCGCGCGTGCCGCGTCGTAGTTGCCGATATGGCCGCCCGCCAGGATGACCGGCCGCCCCTCTGCACGCGCCGCCTCCAGCGTCGGCACGCCCGGCCCCTCGATCGGAAGGGCACCCACACGCGCGACGAATTCCCGGCCGGACCAGATCTCGGCGATGGTGCGCCCGACATTGTCGGGCACTGCCCGCACCAGGCGGCTCACCTCCTCGGGTGCAAGGTCCGGCAGGGCCAGCGCAAGGTTCTGCCTGATCCGGCGCCGGTAACCCGCGACGGGGGCGACAAGGCGCGACACGAACAGCCCCGCCAGCGGGATCCGCCTCTCGTAGGGAACCAGCAGCATGACCCGCAGGCTCGCCAGGGCAAGGCCGGCGGTGAGGGCATCGACCACCCTCCTGCCGAAGCCGCGTCTGCGTTGCCGAGGCTTCGGCATCCTGCCCTGCATTCCCCGCCCGCGGGCGCATCGCCCGCCCTCGCGGCAGACTTAGTTTCCGGCGGCGGCGACCTCAAGCGCCGATGGCGGGCCCGACCGCGGCGCCTTCCATCGCCGGTGCACCCAGAGCCATTGCCCGGGATGGGCGCGCACGACCGCCTCCACGTCGTCGTTCAGCGCCTGCATCATCTCCTGCGGGCTCGCCCGCCCGACCGGCGCACCGATGACGATCCGGAAGGTCAGCCCGTCCTCCCGGCGCAGGCCGTAGAAGGGGATGAGGTCCGCGCCGTAGCGCAGCGCAAGGTCCGCCGCCGTCGTCGCCGTATGGGCCCGGCGCCCGAAGAACCTCAGCGGCGGGCCGTGCCGGACCGCGAGGTCGGTCATGATGATCAGCATCCCCCCCGCACGCAGGAAGCGGATCATCTCGGTCATCCCTTCGCGGCCGCGCGGGAACAGGGGGCGCCCCAGCGCCTCGATGCGCCGGACATAGGCCCGGTTGAAGGCGGGGTCCGCCATCGGCTGGAACAGGCCGCCGACACGGTAGCCCTGCGCGATCAGCGCCGCCCGCGCCGCGTCGTAGTTGCCCACATGGGCGCCGGCAAGGATCACCGGCCGCCCCTCGGCCCGCGCCGCGGCCAGCGCCGCGACGCCGGGCCCTTCGGGCACGATGTCCCTGACGCGCGCGACGAAGGCCGGGCCCGACCACATCTCGGCGATCGTCCGCCCGATGTTGTCGGCTGCCGCGCGGGCGATCGGGCGCAGCGCCTCCGGCGGGCTTTCGGGATAGGCCAGCGACAGGTTGCGCAGCATGACCCTGCCATTGCCCGACAGCGGCACGAGGACATGGGCCATCGTCCAGCCGGCAAGGCGGATTCGCGCCCGGTATGGCAACACGAGCAGCGCCCCGAAGACCAGGCGCAGCACGCCGAAGGCGGCGAAGAAGGCAAGCCGCCGCAGCGGGCCCCCGGCCGGCCGTTCCGAACCCGGTTTCGACACTGGCTCCCCTTCCGCCGTCCGCGATCCCCGTCCGGGCAAGGATTACGTCCTGCCCCCGCCCGGCGGCAAGCCGGGCCCGGTCAGTCGCGTTCCCACCGCCGGTAGCCCCAGATCCACTGGTCGGGATGGGCGCGCACCACCGCCTCGATGTCGTCGTTCAGGGCCTGGGTCATGGTCAGCGGATCGCTCGGGGGGATGGGCGCGCCGATCCACAGGGTGAAGCCGAACCCGTCCGGCTTGCGGATCCCGTAGCCGGTGACAAGGGGGGCGTCGTAGCGCAGCGCCAGCTCTGCCGCCGTCAGCGGCGTCGTCGCCCGGTGGCCGAAGAAGCGCAGGACCGGGCCGCCGCGGACGCGCTGGTCGATCAGGATCGCCACCATGCCGCCGGCGCGCAGGAAGCGCACCATCTCGATCAGGCCGGCGCGGTCGTTGGCAAAGACCGGCCTGCCCAGGGCCTCCATCGCCGCCCGGTAGACCGGTTCGAAGACCGGATTGGTGCGCGGCTTGTAGATCGCCCCGAAACGGACGCCGCGCGCGATCAGGGCCGCCCGCAGCGCGTGGTAGTTGCCCAGATGGGCGCCGGCAAGGACAAGCGGCCGGCCCTCGCGATGCGCCGCCTCCAGCACGCTCGCCCCGGGCCCCTCCAGCGGCAGGTCGCGGACGCGGGCGATGAATTCCGCGGGCGAGGCCGTCTCGGCGATGTTGCGCCCGGCATTGTCGGCGATCGCGACCAGCAGCCTTCGCACCTCCGCCTCGCCGAGTTCGGGCATCGCGAGCCGAAGGTTGCGCGCCATGCGCGCCCGTTCCCCCAGAAGGGGCGCGATCACCCGGGCCGTGACCCAGCCGAAGCCCGCGACCCGCGCCCGGTAGGGCAGAAGCGACAGGACCCGCACGAGGACAAGCAGCAGGCCCGTCCGCAGCCTGTCGCGCAGGCGCCGCCGCGGCCTGCCGGACCCCTTCCTGCGATTGCCGTCCTCTCCCGTCACGGGGGCTTCGTCCCGGTCCCGCGCGTTTCACGGTGCCAGACGTAGATGCCGGCCGCGGCGATCACAAGCGCGCCGAGGATCGTCCAGATGTCGGGCACCTCGCCGAAGGCGACGAAGCCCCAGAAGGCGGCGAAGACCAGGCCGACATAGCCGAAGGGCGCGATGGCCGAGGCCTCGGCCAGCGTGAAGGCGCGGACGAAGAAGATCTGCGCCACCCCGCCCAGAACCCCGATCAGTCCGAAGGCCCAGGCATCGCCCGGGGCGACCGGCTGCCAGATCCAGGGCAGCATCGCGGTCGTGACCACCATGCCCAGACCGGAGGTCCACAGGAGCGACCCCGCCAGGCTCTCCTCCGGCCCGAGGCTGCGCGTCGCCACGGCATATCCGGCATAGGTCGCGGCGGCGGCGAGCGGCAGGAAGGCCCAGGGGCTGAAGACCTCGGTTCCCGGGCGTATCACGATCATCGCGCCGGCAAGCGCGACGGCGATCCCGGCAATCCGCCGCGGGCCGATGCGCTCGCCCAGGAACAGCGCCGCGAAGAGCGTGATCAGCACGGGCGAGGTCTCGGCGATGGCGGCGGCCTCGACCAGGCCCATCCGGGCCAGGGCCGCGAAGTAGATCAGGGTCGTGGCAAGCTGCAGGACCGACCGCAGCGCCTGAAGCCCCGGCCTGCGCGTCCTCAGCGCCGCGCCGAAGCCGCGCCGCAGCGCCAGCCACAGGACGATCCCCGTCGCCGGAATGAAATAGCGCGCCCAGACGGTCTGCATCGCCGGATAGTGCATCGTCAGGTGCTTGGCCACGGCGTCCATCGCCGTGAAGACGAGGATCGCGGCCAGCATGTAGGCGATGCCCCTGCGGGCCTGGCGGGGATCGGGCGTGTCCATTCGTGCCTTCCGGGCGTGCCCGCCGGCAGTCTCGCGCCGCCTGCGGGGCCCGGGGCACCGCGCCGCCGGACCCTCGCGCAATATGTCACGGACCGCGGAATCGGAAGGGCAAATGCCGCCCGCCGGGCCTGTTGACGCAGGCCCGCGCCTCTGGCATCCCGCCCGGAACCCCGGGAGAGCCTGATGAACCTCTTTGCCGACATCCGGACGCTTGTCATCGACGGCCTTGCGGACATGGCCGCGGCGGGCGAGCTTCCCGATGCCCTTCCCACCGATGCCGTGTCCGTCGAGCCGCCGCGCGATCCCGGCCATGGCGACATGGCGACGAATGCCGCCATGGTCCTGGCGCGGCACGGCGGTCTCCAGCCCCGCACCATCGCCGAGGGCCTTGCCCGCCGGCTCGCCGCGGATCCGCGCATCCTGAAGGCCGAGGTCGCGGGACCCGGCTTCATCAACCTGCGCCTGGCCCCCTCCGTCTGGCAGGGGGTGGTTCGCGCGGCCCTGGCCGAAGGCGCGGACTACGGCCGTTCCCGGCTCGGCCGGGGGCAGAGGATCAACGTCGAGTTCGTGTCCGCCAATCCGACCGGGCCGATGCATGTCGGCCACACGCGCGGGGCCGTCTTCGGCGATGCCCTGGCAGAGCTGCTGTCCTTCACCGGCCACGAGGTGACGCGCGAATACTACATCAACGATGCGGGCGCGCAGGTCGACGTTCTGGCCCGGTCCGCCTACGAACGCTACCGCGAGGCGCATGGCCTGTCGCCCGAGATCGCCGAGGGGCTCTATCCGGGCGACTACCTGATCCCGGTCGGCGAGGCGCTCAAGGCGAAGTATGGCGCCAGCCTCCTCGACCGGCCCGAGGAGGACTGGCTGGCCGAGGTGCGTGACTTCGCCGTCGCCGCCATGCTCGAGATGATCCGCGCCGATCTCGCGCTGCTCGACGTGCGGATGGATGTCTTCACCTCCGAACGGGCGATCGCGCAGTCCGGCCAGGTGGACAAGGCGATCGCGGCCCTCAGGGACCTCGGGCTGATCTACGAGGGCACGCTCGAGCCGCCCAAGGGCGAGCTGCCCGAGGACTGGGAACCCCGCGTCCAGACCCTGTTCCGTTCGACGGCCTTCGGCGACGATGTCGACCGCCCGGTGCGCAAGTCGGACGGAAGCTGGACCTACTTCGCGCCCGACATCGCCTATCACTGGAACAAGGTCGAGCGCGGCTTCGACGCGCTGGTCAACGTCTTCGGCGCCGACCATGCGGGCTATGTCAAGCGGCTCAAGGCCGTCGTCGCGGCGCTTTCGGGGGGGCGCGTTCCCCTCGACATCAAGCTCGTCCAGCTCGTGAAGCTCTTCAAGGACGGCCAGCCCTTCAAGATGTCCAAGCGCGCGGGCACCTTCGTCACCCTGCGCGACGTGGTCGAGCAGGCGGGCCCCGACGTCACCCGCTTCGTCATGCTGACGCGCAAGAACGATGCGGCCTTGGATTTCGACTTCGACAAGGTGATGGACCAGTCGAAGGACAACCCCGTGTTCTACGTCCAGTATGCCCATGCGCGGATCCGCTCGGTCCTGCGCCGGGCCGTCGAAGCGGGCCTGCCGGTCGACGACGCGACGCTGGCCGGGGCCGCGCTGGACCGGCTTTCGCACGAGGCCGAGCTTGCGCTGGCCCGGCGGATCGCCGAATGGCCGCGCATCGTCGAGTTCGCGGCCCGCGGGCACGAGCCCCACAGGATCGCCTTCTACCTCTACGAACTCGCCTCGGATTTCCATGCCTTGTGGAACCGCGGGAACGAGGACACATCCCTTCGCTTCCTCCAGGAGGGCGATCCTGCCGCCTCGCAGGCCAAAATCGCCCTTGCCCGTGCCGCGGGCGTTGTCATTTCCAACGGCCTTGGTATCCTTGGCGTGACCCCGGCCGAGGAGATGCGCTGAGCCAGGCGCTCGACGGGCCCGGGGCGGGCAGAGCAGAATGCGGGGCCAGGAAGGTGCGACGCCAAGATCGCTCCGCCCCGCCGGCGGGGCACAGGCATGGCAGTCTATGACGACAAGGACTTCGCGGCGTCCCCGGACCGAACGGCGGCGATCGACCTGTCGCGCCTGCTGAACCTCGCGGGCGCCGTCCTCTCGGTGACGCTGGTCGCGGGCCTGGGCTTCTGGGGCTACCGCCTGGCGGTGCGGGACGTCCGCGGCATTCCGGTCATCCGCGCGCTCGAGGGCCCGGCCCGGGTCGCGCCGGCCGACCCCGGCGGCGACATCACGCGCCATCAGGGCCTGGCGGTGAACGCCGTCGCTGCCGAAGGCACGGCAGAGCCGCCGCCCGACAGCCTCGTCCTTGCGCCCAGGCCCGCGGATCTGGCCAGCGACGACCCGCCGATGGGCGAACTGCCCGCGGCGGCCGCCATCGACGCGGCCACCCGCGACGTGGCCGGGCCCGAGCCCGACGCCATGGCCGCGGCGATGACCGAGGCCTCACGCCGGCTTCCGGCCGACGGCGTCGCGCTGTCCGGCGGCGGTGCCATCCCGGCCTCCGTGCCCGGCGTCGCCGTGTCGCCGGTCCCCCGCCCACGGCCCGGCAGCGAAGGGGCGGCCGCGGTGGCGGCGGCGGATCCGGGACCGTCCGCCGCGCCCGCCGCCATTCCCGCCATCGAGGAGCAGACCCCCGTCGATGCCGTCGTCGTCGAGGGCGAGGACCCCGTGGCCGAGGCGGCCGCCGCGGCGGTGGCGGCGGCGCTCGCCCCCCAGCAGCTCGATCTCGATCCCGCCGCGCTCGCCCCCGGAACGCGGGTCGTCCAGCTCGGCACCTTCGACACGCCGGACGAGGCCCGCGCCGGCTGGGACGCCATCGCGCGCCAGTTCGCCCCCCTGCTCGACGGCAAGCGGCGCGTCGTCGAGCGCACCGAGACGGGCGGAGAACGCTTCTACAGGCTGCGCGCCGCGGGCTTCACCGATGTCGACGACGCGCGCCGCTTCTGTGCGGTGCTCGAGGATGCGGGCACGGGCTGCGTGCCGGCGATCGTGCGGTGATGCCGCCGCAGGGCCGCGGCCCTTCCGGCCTTCCCGCTGCGGCGATCCTCGGATGCGCAGGGCCCGAACTCGGGGCCGAGGAGGCGGCCTTCTTCCGCGACGCCGATCCCTGGGGCTTCATCCTGTTCGCCCGCAACGTCGTCTCGCCCGGCCAGCTCCGGCGCCTGACGGGCGCACTTCGCGACGCCGTCGGGCGCGACGCGCCGGTCCTGATCGACCAGGAGGGCGGCCGGGTCCAGCGCCTGCGTGCGCCGCACTGGCGCGAATGGCTGCCTCCGCTCGACCATGTCCTGCGCGTCGCGCCCGACCGGCGCGCCCGGGCCGCGTGGCTGCGCTACCGCCTGATCGCCGCCGAGCTCCGTTCGGTCGGCATCGACACGAACTGCGCCGTCACGGCCGACATCGCCGGCCCCGCGACCCATCCGTTCCTGCGCAACCGCTGCCTCGGCGCGGATCCGGCCGCGGTGATCGTCGCCGCCAGGGCGGCGGCAGAGGGCCTTCTCGCAGGCGGCGTGCTGCCTGTGGTCAAGCACATTCCGGGCCACGGGCGCGCCACCGCCGACAGCCATCACGACCTGCCGCGGGTGACGGCCGATGCCGCGGCGCTGGCGGCCACCGATTTCGCGGCCTTCGCCGGGCTTGCCGACCTGCCGGTCGCGATGACGGCCCATGTCGTCTTCACCGCGATCGACCCGGACAGCCCCGCCACGACCTCGCCGGCGGTGATCCGCCTCATCCGCGAAAGGATCGGCTTTTCCGGGCTCCTCCTCACCGACGACATCTCGATGGGCGCGCTGCCCGGCCCGCTGGGCGCGCGCGCGGCCGCGGCCCTGCGTGCGGGCTGCGACATCGTCCTTCACTGCAACGGCGACATGGACGAGATGAAGGCCGTCCTCGCCGCGGCCGGGCGCCTCGGCCCCGCCGCCGCCGCCCGCGCCGAGGCGGCGCTCGCCTGCCGGCGGTTGCCGGAGGACGTTGACTCCGGGCGGCTTGAAGCCGAACTGGAGGCGTTGCTGGGGGCCCCGATCGATGGCTGATCCGATTCCCTTCCAGGAAGACCCGCCCGGGGATCACGCAGGCGAGCGACGGGCGGACGAGACGTTCATCGTCGATGTGGACGGGTTCGAGGGGCCGCTCGACCTGCTTCTGGCCATGTCGCGGACGCAGAAGGTCGATCTGCGGCGCATCTCGGTGCTGGCGCTGGCCGAACAGTATCTGGGCTTCGTCGAAAGGGCGCGGCGGCTGCGCATCGAACTGGCGGCCGACTACCTCGTCATGGCGGCCTGGCTCGCCTTCCTCAAGTCGCGGCTGCTCCTGCCGCCCGATCCGGCCGATGCCGGCCCCTCCGGCGAGGAACTGGCCGCCCATCTCGCCTTCCAGCTCGAGCGTCTGTCCGCGATGCGGGATGCGGCGGCGCGGCTGATGGCGCGCGACCAGCTCGGACGCGACGTCTTCGCGCGCGGGGTGCCCGAGGATGTCACCCTGGTCCGCCGGATCGAATGGGGGGCATCCCTGCTCGACCTGATGCAGGCCTATGCGCGCATCCGCACCCGCGACGAGTTCCGCCCCTATGCGCTCGACCGCGTCTCCGTCTACACGATGGAAGAGGCGCTCGAGCGTCTGCGCGGCCTGATCGGCTTTGCCGGCCAGTGGGTCGACCTGATGTCCTGGCTGCCGGACGGCTGGACGGGCGACCCCGAACGCCGGCGCTCGGCCACGGCCGCGACCTTCGCGGCCTCCCTTGAACTCGCGCGCGAGGGGCGTATCGAACTTCGCCAGGGCGAGCTCTTCGCGCCGATCTCGGTCAGGGCCAGGCCGCAATGACAGCACCCGCAGACGACGACCGCGAGCAGAGCCTCTTCGAGGCGCCGCCGATGGCAGAGCAGGAGCGGATGGTCGAGGCAATCCTCTTCGCCACGGCCGAGCCGGTCACCATCGCCGAACTCCTCGGTCGGATGCCGCACGGGTCCGAACCGCTCGAGGCGCTGAACCTGCTCCGCCGGCGCTACGAGGGCAGGGGCGTGCGCGTCGTGCGCGTCGGTGCGGCCTGGGCGATCCGCACGGCGCCCGACCTCGGCTTCCTGATGCGCAAGGAGACGGTCGAACAGCGCAAGCTCAGCCGGGCCGCGATCGAGACGCTGGCGATCATCGCCTATCACCAGCCGGTGACCCGCGCCGAGATCGAGGAGATCCGGGGCGTCGCGGTCAGCCGCGGAACCGTGGACCAGCTTCTCGAACTGGACTGGATCCGGTTCGGCCGCCGGCGCATGACCCCCGGCCGGCCCGTCACCTATGTCGTGACGGAACGCTTCCTCGATCATTTCGGGCTCGAATCGACGCGCGACCTTCCCGGCCTGAAGGAGCTGCGTGCGGCCGGGCTCCTGGACAACCGCTCCTATCCCGGCAGCCTCGGGGCGGGCGAAGGCGGGGAGCCGCCGCCCGAAGAAGAGGATCAGCCGGGCATGTTCGATCAGGATCAGGAGGTTGGCCGATGAATCTCGACCGGCTTCTCAGATTCCTGTCCAGCGGCCTCGCCCGCCGCCTGCTGACCGGCCTCGTGATGGCGGTGATCGCCACGCTCTTCCCGCGCAAGCCCCGCCGCGAGATGACCGAGGAGGAACGGGTCGCCGATGCCCGGACGCGCGAGCTCGGCAAGCGGATGAGCAGGGTCAGCCGGCTGACCCGCCGGATCCGCTTCTGACGCCGTCGGGGCGGGGGCCCGGCCAGGCCGGGCGGGGCGGCGCGGGAACACCGCCTGCCATCAGCGTCCTGCGCCGGTCTTCCCGGCCCTTGCCTGCTGCCTGCTGCCTGCGCCTGCCCCTGGCCGCGATGGCGCGGTCAGGCCGCATCGGTCTCCCACGCGCCGTCGAACTCCTGCGCGTTCGGATCGCGGTAGTCGTAGTCGAGCAGCCAGCGGCGCCCCAGGAAGCACCCCGCGAGGCATGACAGGATCATGACCGGCGCCGACCAGGCGAGCGTCGCCATGCCCGAGACGCCCTGTCCCACCGGGTCGCCAAGGGCCAGGCCGGCGCCGATGCCCATCATCACGGCGCCGGCAGCCATGCGCCCGAGCGAGGGATTCGCCTCGGCATGGTGGGCCCGGAAGAAGCCGCGGAACACCGCCCCGGCGATGGCACCGGCCAGCACGCCGGCAACCAGCCCGGCCGCCAGCATCGCGCCGATGTCGGCCGGGGCCATGAGGTAGAGGATGGCCTTGCCGAGGGGCAGGCCGAAGCCCGGCCCGTCCACCGGCACCGCGCCGCCCGTGCGCCCGTTCAGCCAGGTCGTCGCGGCCAGGCAGAAGGCCACCGCAAGGCCCACCGCCATGCCCCACAGGATCCGCCCCGGCGACTGGCGCAGCGGGGCATAGGCCAGGGCCGGGGCGATCATCAGCGCGCCGATGAGGCAGGCGAAGAAGAAGGGCGACAGCGGGATCTCGCCGGCCAGCCAGTGCGCCGCGCCCTGCGGCATCACCGCCGCCTTCTCGGGCACGAGCAGCGCCCGCAGGCCCGACAGGGGGCCGGTCTGCAGGGCCGAGGCGCTGACCCCGATGATCGCCACGATGACCAGCGCCCGCAGGTCGCCCGCGCCGACGCGGACAAGCGCCTCGAAGCCGCAGCTTCCCGCCAGCGCCATGCCATAGCCGAAGAAGATGCCGCCCGCGACGCTGGCCACGGGAACCCAGGCCTGGCTGTGCCAGGGCGTCGCCGCGATGCTGACCAGGCCCATGCCGTCCAGCATGAAGGTGGCGATGACGGCGGTCCCGCAGACGATGCCCCACAGCCGCACCCGGCGCTGGTCCCCAAGCTCGATCGCCGCGCGCAGGGCCGACAGGGTTCCGAATCCGCCGAACCGCGCCGCCAGCCCCAGGACGGATCCCGTCAGGATGCCGACAAGGGCGGCGATCATTCCCAAAGGCAATACTTCCATCCGGCCACCTTGCACCTGCGCCAGCCGCCCAGCCCGGCCGTCGCATTCGATTCCGTGGCTGTGGATAAGCTGCGATTGGGGCAGGAAATTGTCGCGCTTCCGGCACCCTGCGCGATTGTGCCCGCGGCGGGCCGGACGGGCTCAGGGATGTTGCAGGAAATCGCCGTAGCGCCCGCCCCAGAAGATCAGCGGCAGCGCCTCGCCGGCATCTGCCCGCGTCGCCACGCGCAGGACGCGGCCCACCAGGATGGCATGGTCGCCGCCCTCGTGGCGTGCCTCCGCGGCACAGTCGAACCGCGCCAGGACGCCGGGGATGAGCGGCATCCCCTCGGGGGTCTCGCCGGCCGCGATCCCCTCCACGCTCCCCGATCGGGCGAAGTGAAGGGCGATCTCCAGCTGGTCCGCCGCCAGGACGTGGATCGCGTAGGTCCCGGCCGCGAGGAAGGCCCCGAACCGCCGCGAGTGCCGCGCCGGGCACCACAGGACCAGGGCGGGATCGAGCGAGACCGAGGTGAAGCTGTTCGCGGTCATGCCGACGGGCCCATCGCTGCCCAGCGCGGTGACGACCGTCACGCCGGTCGCATAGCGCCCAAGCGCGTCGCGCAGCGCCCGTGCGGTGTCGGGTGAGGGAAGGAACTGTTCCATGCCGGGCGCTCCGTCTGCCCCGACAGTATGGGGCAAGGGGCAGGCCGCGGCAAACGGCGGCCCCGGCGATCGGCCCCCCCCCAGCGGCAGGCCCGGCCCGGCGACGGGCTCCCCCCGGATCAGCCCCAGAGGCCGGTCCCCGCGGGGGTGAAGCCGGGGAACACCCGCTCCAGCCCGGGCGTGCCCATGTGGCCGGCCAGCACCTCGGCCAGCACGTCGCGGTAGTCGGTCGTAACCGCCAGGTCGGCGCCTTCCTCCAGCGCCTCGTTGGCCAGTCCGGGCCAGCGGCCCAGCATCCGCCCGCCCCTGGCCTGCGGGCCGAGGACCATCATCGCGCCGGCGCGCCCGTGGTCGGTGCCGCCCGAGGCATTGGCGCGCAGCCGGCGCCCGAACTCGCTCATCACCACGACGCAGACATCCTGCTGGCGGGGCCCGAGGTCGCGCCAGAAGGCCATGAGCGCCTCCGACAGCCGCCAGGTCAGGTTGGCGAAGGGCCGCGCCTGTCCCGCATGGGTGTCCCAGCCGGCGAAGTCCACCGTCGCGACCCGCAGCCCGAGATCGGCCTTGATGGCCCGGGCAACGTTCATCAGCGGTGCCGACAGGTCGGATGCGGCGGGGTATTCGACATCCGGCAGATAGGGGCGGGGCTCGTTTGTCCCGGCATTCCAGATGCGCGCGGCGACGGCGTCTGACAGGGCCGCAAGCTGCTCCACCGTCACGCCCAGCAGGGGATGGTGGCCGAAGCCGCCGATCAGCCGCGCCCGAAGGGCCGGGGCCATCCAGTGCCCGGCGGCCAGCATCAGGTCCTGCAGCTCGCCCGCCACCGCCGCCCCCGACCCGTCCAGGCTGTGGGGCAGGGCGCTGCCCACGGCCAGCGCCGGCAGGGGGCCCTGCGGTCCGGCCACATCCAGCCACCGCGTCAGCCAGCCGCCGCCCCCGGCCCCGCCCGCCGCCGTCTCGATCCGCGCCTCGGCATCGAAATGGCTGCGCGTCGCAAGGGTCAGCCCGGCGGCATGGACGACCGACAGGTCGCCCGCATCGTAGAGGTCCGCCAGAGCGCCCGCCTGGGGGTGGAATCGGAAATCGGCATCGGCGATCGGCTCGCGCAGGGGCCGGCCAGCCTCGTCGCCCTCACGCGCCACGCGCAGGTCCCCGGGCCGCGCCGCGATGAAGTCGGGATCGGCGCTGGGCGAGACCAGAAGCAGCGAGTCCGCCCCGCCGCGCAGGAAGACGATGACAAGGATCGGTTCGGCCAATCTTCAGCCTCCTAGCGCAACAGGGTTCCTGGGCCGACGGCGGCGATGGCGAAGGCGATCGCGGCGGCCTGGCGGCGCTCCTCGCTGTCCGCGGGCAGGGGATCGCCGGGCCCGGCGCCGATCCCGGCAAGATAGAGGTCGCGCGCCGCCGGATCGGCCTGCCCCAGCCGCTCTGCCCAGAACTCCGCCAGCGCGCCGTGCGTCCCGATGCCGGGCGGCAGCACCGCGGCCAGATCGGTCGACGTGATCCCCGCCCAGGGCTCGTGGGCATAGAGTGCAAGGTCGCAGAGGCGCGCCAGGACAGTCGTATTCGCCCAGCGTCCGCTCACATCGGGGTGCCCGGTCGGCGGCCCGCATTCGTGCTGGTGCCAGCCCGCCCGGCCAAGCTCCCAGCGCCAGGCGGCCTCGGGGGCGTCCACCTCCGCCCCGCTCGCCCGCAGCAGGGTGGCGAGGTATTCGAAGGGGCGGCGCAGCTTCGACGGCGGCGTCGCGGCGAATTCGGGCGACAGGGCGAGGACCCGGACGACCCGCGCGATCTGGTCGGGGGCGCCGGCGGCCTCGAGGAAGGCCACGGCCATGCGCTCGACCAGGGCCGCGGGCGGTTCGTCGCCAAGCAGCCGCCGCGCGATCTTGGCCGTCACGAACCGCGCGGTGCCCGGATGCGTCGCCAGCAGGTCCAGCACCTCCTCCCCGTCCGCCAGCGGCGCGCGGTTCGGCGGGAATTCCCGGCCCAGGATGCGCTTCTGATAGGGGTCGTGCCAGGCCTCGACATAGAAGAACTCGCCGCTGCGCGGGGCCGCGGCCCCCTCCGCGATCCAGCGCCCGTCGCCGACCGTCCAGCCGGTGAAGGCCCGCGCCACCTCGTAGACGTCCTGATCGATGTAGCCCTCTGCCCGGCCCGCCTCGGCCCCCGGCACCTCATGCCAGTCCTGATATCTGTCGTTCAGGTAGTTCCCCGCGCCAAGCGTATGAAGTTCAAGCAGTTCGCGGGCGAAGTTCTCGTTGGCGGGGCTGGCGCGGCTTTCCGAATTGTTCAGGTAGTTCAGCATCGAGGGCGCGCGCGCCACTCCGCCCAGCAGGGCGCGGAAACTGCCCAGCGCGTGGCGGCGCAGCATCGCGTCATAGCCGGCGAAGAAGGCGGCGGTGGATTCGTCCTTGGTCGCCGTCACGTTGAAATGATCGTGCCAGAACTGCGTCATCACCTCGTTGAGCTGCGCCTCGGCATGGACGGCGCGGATCAGCGAGGCGGCGATCACCTCCTCGGCGGGGCGGATGCGGCGCGCATAGGACATGGGCCTGTCATAGTCCACCAGCTCCACCGCGGCGGCGGGCGGCGCCTCCAGCCAGTCGAGCGGGCGCAGCTCGTCCGCCGCCGGCCAGGCATTGCCCTGCCCGTCATCCTCCGCCTCGTAGGCCAGCCGCAGCCGTGCCGCAGCAAGACGCCGGGCGAGGGCGGGATCCGGCCGCCCGGGCGCGGCCAGCTGCCTCTCCAGCCAGCCCGCGGCCCCGAGGGCGCGGAATTCCTCGCGCGCCGCGGGGGTGGCGCCGAAGGTCAGCCGGTTGAGCCACAGGTCGGCGGTCTCTGCCTTGGCACCGGAGGCCGCCGCGGACCGGGCCGCCGCGCCCGCCGCCGAGGCCAGGGCAAGGGCATGAAAGCCGCGGCGCGTCAGCATGGCCGGGGTCCTTCGCGCAGGGGTTGCATCCCTCCGATGGCCCCGCGCGGCCCCTGCGTCAAGGCGGCGCATCCGCCCGGCCGCAGCCCTGTGCATGAACCCGCCGACGCGACGAGGGCCTTGACCCCGGCGGGACCCGGCGTAGGGATGGCGCGAGGGCAGGGGGGGCGCATGATCTTCGTCTACGGGGCATCGGGGGGCCGGATCGCCGAGCAGCCGCGCGACGGGGATCTCGGCGCCGCGCTCTGGATCGATCTCTACAGCCCGCAGCCCGAACAGGTCGCCGCCGTCAGGGCGCTCGGCGTGGATGTGCCGACGCTGGCCGAGATGGAGGAGATCGAGATCTCGAACCGCATCTACCGCGAGGGCGACACCGAATACCTGACGGTCGTCCTGCCGGGACAGACGCCCGACAGGAAGCAGATCGCGGGTCCGGTGACGTTCATCCTCTCCCCGCGCCGCCTCGTGACCGTGCGCCACCATGCGCCGCGCCCGTTCGAGACCTTCCCCGCGCGGTCGGACAAGTCGGGAACCGGCTGCGCCAGTCCGGCGCGGCTCTTCCTCGGCCTCGTCGAGGAGATCATCGGCCGGCTCGCCGATCACCTCGAGGGCGCAGGCAAGCAGCTCGACCGGGTCACCCGCGATGTCTTCGTCGAGAAGACCGACCCCGCCGCCCTGCACCTGGCGCTGGTCGAGATCGGCCGCGAGACCGAGGTCATCGGGCGCGTGCGGCTCGGCCTGCTGACCCTCGAACGCGCCCTCACCTATATCGGACAGTCCGACACGATCGCCGCCGAGGAATCGGCGCTGCGCCCCCATCTCAAGGCGCGGCTGCGCGACATCCAGTCGCTCGAGGTCCATGCCGATTTCCTGTCGGCGCGCACCTCCAACACCACCGACGCGACGCTCGGCATGGTCAACCTGGCGCAGAACGCGACGGTGCGCGTGCTCTCGGGCGTCGCCGCGCTGTTCCTGCCGCCGACGCTGATCGCCTCGATCTACGGCATGAACTTCGAGGTCATGCCCGAACTGAAATGGGCGGCAGGCTATCCGTTCTCGCTGGGGCTCATGCTCGCCTCGATGCTCGTCACCTACGCCTTCCTGAAATGGATGAAATGGCTCTGAGGCCGCCTCCCGGGCCATTGCGGCCGTGGCCGTCCCGCAGGCCCGCACGGCCGGCCCGCCGCACGGGCGCCAGGGCCGCCACCAACCCGAAAGGATCAGCATGACCGATGCCTTCACCGCCCCCGGCCGATTCTGGCGCGGCAACCTCCACACGCATTCCACGCGCTCCGACGGGATCCTCCCGCCCGAGGAGGTCTGCCGCCGCTACCGCGACGAGGGCTATGACTTCATCGCCCTGACCGACCATTTCGTCGGCACCTACGGCTATCCCATCGTCGACACGCGGCCCTGGCGGACGAACAGCTTCACCACGATCCTCGGCGCCGAGCTGCATTCGGGGGCGATGGCCAACGGCGAGCTCTGGCATATCCTCGCCGTCGGCCTGCCCGAGGATTTCGCGCCCTCGCGCTCGCCCGATTTCGGCGTCCATCCCGGCATGGAATCGGGCGCCGCGATCGCCGCGCGCGCGCGGGCGGCCGGCGCCTTCGTCGCCATCGCCCATCCCCAGTGGTCCGGGCTGACGCTTGCCGATGCCCGCGCGATCGAGGCGGCCCATGCCGTCGAGATCTACAACCACGGCTGCTGGGCGGGCTGCGACAGGGGCGACGGATTCGGCATCGCCGACCTGCTGCTCAGCGAGGGGCGCAGGCTCAGCCTTTGCGCCACCGACGATGCCCATTTCTCCGAGCCCGACCATTTCGGCGGCTGGGTCATGGTCAAGGCCGAGCAGAACGAGCCCGAGGCCCTCCTCGCCAGCCTGAAGGCCGGAACCTACTACTCCACGCAGGGCCCCGAGATCCGCTCCGTCGAGATCCATCCCGATGCGGTCGAGGTCGAATGCTCCGCCGCGACAAGCGTCATCGTCCAGGGAACCGGAACCGGGGCCCGGGGCGTGCACGGCCATTCGATGACGCGCGCGCGCGTGCCGACCCAGCGGCTGCACGGCTCGCCCTGGCTGCGCGTCACCGTGGTCGACGCCGCGGGGCGGCGCGCCTGGTCGCAGCCCTACTGGCTCTGAGGACGCTCTCCTCATGCCCGCAGGCATCGTCGTCCATCACCCGATCCGCCATCTCGAGCGGCTGGCCGGACTCGGGACGCTCCTGCGCTACGATCTCGACGGCGACCCCGCGCCGGGGCGCGAGGCCGAGGTGCTGGTGACCGGGGGCGAGCGCCCCCTCGGCCGTGCCGAGCTCGACCTCTTCCCCCGCCTGCGCCTCGTCGCCACGATGAGCGTGGGCACCGACGCGATCGACCTCGATCATTGCCGCGCCCGCGGGATCGCGGTCACGAACACGCCCGGGGTCCTGACCGAGGATGTCGCCGACGCCGCGCTGATGCTTGCCCTCGCCGCGCGGCGGGGGCTGATCGCCGGGCACGATCTCGTGCGGTCCGGCCGCTGGGCCGCCGAAGGGCCCCTTCCCCTCATGCCGACGATGACGGGGGCGCGCGTCGGCATCCTCGGCATGGGCCGGATCGGACAGGCCATCGCGCGCCGCATGCAGGCCCTCGGCGCCGAACCCGGCTATCATGCGCGCAGCGAACGGCCCGGCCTCGGCATGCCCTTCTTCGCCGATCCCGTCGCCCTTGCGGACTGGGCAGAGATCCTCGTCGTCGCCGTGCCCGGGGGCGGGCAGACCCGCGGCCTGGTCTCGGCGGCGGTGATTGCCGCCCTCGGGCCCGAGGGCACCCTCGTCAACGTCGCGCGTGGCTCCGTCGTCGACGAGGCGGCGCTCGTCGCGGCGCTGCGCGAGGGGCGCCTGCATTCGGCGGGGCTCGACGTGTTCCTGAACGAGCCCGCCCCCGATGCCGCCCTGACCGGGCTGCCCAACGTCGTCCTCTATCCCCATCACGGCAGCGGCACGGTGCGCGCGCGCGACGCGATGGCCGATCTCGTCTTCCGCAACGTCGCGGCCTTCCTCGCCGGGCGCCCGCTGGTGACGCCCCTCTGGTGATGTGCGCTTCCGGGCGCCGGAACGCCGCTTCCGAACTTGACCGGCGCCCCGATTCCCCGCAAACAACGGGGTGCCTCGGTTCCGCCCCGCAAGGGCGGATGAAAAGGGAACCCGGTTAGGGCCAGTGCGGCCCAATCCCGGGGCTGCCCCCGCAACTGTAGGCGGCGAGCCCGTGCCGACTGAAGCCACTGGGACATGTCCCGGGAAGGCCGGCACAAGGCGATGACCCGCGAGTCAGGAGACCTGCCGAGGCGATCACCCTTTCCCGGACGCGGGGTGCGTCGCGGGAGGCGGACGACCCGCACGTGGTGACATGGAAGGCACCGTCGGCGGGAAGGTCATTCCTTTCCAAAGACATCGGAACAACGGGCGCAGACGGATGGAGCCGGGCGCCGGATGAGGGACATGGAATGAAACGGATTCTGCTCGGTACCGTTGCGGCGGGGATCGTGCTGCCCTGGGGGGCGGCCCATGGCCAGGGGGTCGTGGACCTTGCCGAGATCGTCATCTCCGCCAATCTCGACGAGACCGAGGCCAAGCGCACCGGCGCATCGGTGACGGTCATCACCGAGGAACAGCTCTCCCGCACGGGCGAGACGCGCCTCGTCGACTTCCTCGGGCGGATTCCGGGGCTCAGCGTGCGCACGCTCGGGCCCATCGGCACGCAGGCGGGGATCACCATCCGCGGCGCCTCGCAGAACTACGTCAGCGTCATCGTCGACGGGATCGACGTCACCGATCCCTCCGCCCCCCAGGTCTCGTTCGACTTCGGGTCCCTGACGACGGCCGACATCAGCCGGATCGAGGTCCTGCGCGGGTCGCAGTCGGCGCTCTACGGCAGCCGGGCGATCGGCGGGGTCATCACCATCACCACCAGGCGCGCCACCGAGGACGGCACCTTCCAGCAGGCCGCCATCGAGGCGGGCAGCTACGCCACGGTCCGCGCCTCCTACAGCTTCCAGCACCGGGCCGGGCCGACGGATGTCGCGCTCAACATCTCCCATGTGCAGACAGACGGCTTCTCGGCCGCCGACGAGAACGACGGCAATACCGAGGCCGACGGCTACCGCGCGTCGCGGGTCAGCCTGACGCTCAGCCACCGGCTGGATTCCGGCCCCGTCCTGTCCTTCTCCGCCTTCGCCGAGGACGGGAAGGGCGACTACGACGAGGGCTTCCCCCTTGGCGACGGGACCCCGGACGAGGTCCTGTCCAGCCGCTCGGCCGGCCTGCGCGGGGCCGTCGAGTTCGAGACCGGCCCCGTGACCAATACCCTTGCCGCGACCTTCTACAGGATGGCGCGGGAATACCAGACCGGCACGATCTTCGGCTTCAACACCTATGGCTACACCGGCACGCGGAAGGGCCTCAGCTACCAGGGCAGGCTGGCGCTGGGCGATGCGTCCCGCCTGATCTTCGGCGCGGACTGGACCGAGGAACGCTACCAGCAGTCCGGCGATTTCGGCGCGGCCGATGTCTCCACCCGGATCGGCGGGGCCTTCGCCGAACTCGGCTGGGCGCCCGACGCGCGGACCGACATCACCGTGACGCTCCGCCACGACGATCATTCGCGCTTCGGCGGCTTCACCACCGGCAGGCTCTCGGCCGCCTTCCGCCCCTCGGCGGACTGGACGCTGCGGGCGGTGGCGGCGACGGGCTTCCGCGCGCCGTCGAACTACGAGCTCTTCGGCGATTTCGTGGGCAATCCCGACCTCAGGCCCGAGACCAGCCGCAGCGCCGAGATCGGGGCCGAGTATACGGGGGCCGACGGGCTGCGCCTGTCGGGCACCCTGTTCTGGCTCGAGGCGACCGATCTCATCGACTACGACTTCGGCACCGGAACCTACATCCAGGTGCCCGGCAGGTCGCGCCGCCAGGGCGTCGAGATCGCCGCCGAGGCGCGCCTGTCCGATGCGGTCAGCCTCAACGCCGCCTACACCTACACCGACAGCGCGGTGAACGCCGCGACTAGCTGGGGGCGCGTCCCGCGGCACGCCCTGGCGCTCGGCCTCGAGGGCGAGATCGCGCCCGGCCTGACGGCCGCCTTCACGGTCGAACATGCCGCCGACCGCCAGACGCTGCCGGACTACACCCTGGCCAACGCGACCTTCACCTACGACCTCGGACAGGACCGCGAGGCCTACCTGCGCATCGAGAACATCTTCGACGAGGAATACCAGCTCGTGCCGGGCTACGGCACGTCGGACCGGGCCTTCTATGCGGGACTTCGCGTCAGCTTCTAGCCGGATCGCCGCGGTGATCCTCGCCCTCGCGGCGCAGGCCGCGGGGGCGGAGGGGCCGGCCGTGCCCGCGCATCCGGCCCGCGTCGTCTCGATCAACCTGTGCACCGACCAGCTCGCCATGCTGCTGGCCGCGCCGGGGCAGCTCGTCTCGGTCACCTGGCTTGCCGGCGATCCGGCCTTCTCGGCGATGGCCGACCATGCCGGCGCCTATCTCGCGAATGGCGGGCGGGCGGAAGAGGTCTTCGCCCTCCACCCCGACCTCGTGCTTGCCGACATCTGGTCGCCGCCCGACACCGTCTCCATGCTCACCCGGCTCGGCATCCCGGTCGTGCAGTTCCCGCCCGGCGAGTCGATGGCGGACATCCGTGCCAACATCATCCGCATGGGCGAGGTGCTGGGAACCGCGGACAGGGCCGCGGCGATGGCCGCCGCCTTCGACGCCCGGCTCGCCGGGCTCGTCCGGCTGGCCCCGCCGCCCGGCGCCCGCCCGCGCGCGGCGACCTGGGCCGCCAATGCCTATGCCTCCGGGCCGCGATCCTTGACCGGGGCGATCCTCGACGCGGCCGGCTTCGCCAATGTCGCGGGGGAACTCGGCATCGAATACGGCGGGACCCTCCCGCTCGAGGCCCTGGTCTGGGCGCAGCCCGACATCGTCATCACCGCAGAAAGCGCGCCGGGCGCCTCGCGGGCCGAGGACGTGCTGCGCCATCCCGCGCTCGCCGGCCTGCGGGTCGAGGCCGGGCTCGCCGACGCGGACTGGACCTGCGGCACGCCCTTCGTGCTCGACGCGGTCGCGCGGCTGGCGGCCTTCCGCGCGAAGCCCGGCCCATGAGGCAGCCGCTCCTCCTCGGGCTTCTGGCCGGCCTCGTCGCGGCGCTGTTCGTGGCCTCGCTCGCGGTCGGCCCCGCCGGGATCGGCCTGCGCGGGTCCCTCGCCGCGCTGGTCGCCGGCGGCGACGGACCCGCGCCCCTCATCCTGCGCGAGATCCGCCTGCCCAGGGCGCTGCTCGGCCTTCTCATCGGTGCGGGGCTCGGGCTGTCCGGGGCGGCGCTCCAGGGATTCCTGCGCAATCCGCTGGCCGAACCGGGGCTGATCGGCGTCTCCTCCTCGGCCGCCCTCGGCGCCGTCGTGGCCATCTATTCCGGCGCCTCGGCCGCCTTCGCCCTCGCCCTGCCGGTCTTCGCCCTCGCCGGCGCCCTGCTCGGCGTGCTCGCCATCCTCGCCCTGGCCGGGGCGGCGGCCCGGACCCTGACACTGATCCTCGCCGGGGTGGCCGTCTCGGCCCTCGCCGCGGCGCTCACCTCGCTCGTCCTCAACCTCTCGTCCAATCCCTATGCGGCGGGCGAGATCGTGTTCTGGATGATGGGCTCGCTCGCCGACCGTTCGATGCTGCATGTCGCCATCGCGGCCCCCTTCATCCTCGCCGGCGGGATCGCCCTGCTGACGCTCGGGCGCGGCCTCGACGCCCTGACACTCGGCGAGGACGCGGCGGCATCGCTGGGGATCGGCCTTGCGGCGATGCGCCTGCGCCTCGTCCTCGGGATCGCGGCCGTGGTCGGTGCCGCCACGGCCGTCGCCGGCGCCGTCGGCTTCGTCGGCCTCGTCGTGCCGCACCTCCTGCGGTCCGCCACCGGGGCGCGCCCCGCGCGGCTGCTCTGGGCCTCGGCGCTGGGCGGGGCGGCCGTCGTCCTGGCCGCCGACGTCGCCACCCGCGTCATCGCGCCCGAGCGCGACCTGAAGCTCGGCGTCCTGACGGCGCTCGTCGGCGCGCCCTTCTTCCTTCACCTGATCCGCAAGACCGCGCGCGAGGCCGCATGACCCTGCTCGCGCTCGACCGCCTGACCGTCCGCCGCGGGGACTGCCCCGTGGTCGATGGCGTGACGCTCGACATCGCCGGGGGCGAGCTCGTCGGCCTCATCGGTCCGAACGGCGCGGGCAAGACGACCCTCCTGCGCGGCGCCCTCGGCCTGCTGCCTGCCGCGGGCTTCTCCTCGCTCGCGGCCCTTCCCGCCGCGGCGCGGGCCCGGCATGCCGCCTGGCTGCCCCAGAACCGCGAGATCGCCTGGCCCGTCACCGTGCGCGACCTCGTCGCGCTCGGCCGGATCGCCCATGGCGCGCCCGACCCGGACCATCCCGCCGTGGACCGCGCGCTTGCCGAGATGGGCCTCGTCCCCCTCGCCGGAAGGCGGGCGACCGAGCTGTCGGGCGGCGAACAGGCCCGCGCGCTGATCGCCCGCGCGCTCGCGCAGGAGGCGCCGCTCGTCATCGCCGACGAACCCGTCGCCGGGCTCGACCCCGCGGCGCAGATCGCGACGATGCAGGTCTTCGGCGGCCTCGCCCGGTCCGGCCGGGGGATCCTCGTCTCGATGCACGATCTCGGCCTGGCCGCCCGCCACTGCACCCGGATCCTCGTTCTCCACCGCGGGCGGCTGGTGGCCGACGGGGCGCCGGCCGACGTGCTGGCGCCGGCGCTGCTCGCCGCGGTCTTCGGCATCCGCGCCCACCTCGAACAGGCCGCGGACGGCCTTGTGGTCCAGCCCGTCGCCCTTGCGGAGGCGCCATGAGCTTTCCCTTCGAACGCATCGTCTGCCTGACCGAGGAGACGGCCGAGACGCTCTATCTCCTCGGCCAGGAGGCGCGCATCGTCGGCGTGACCGGCTATGCCGTCCGCCCCCCGCGCATCCGCCGCGAGAAGCCGCGCGTCGGCGCCTTCACCTCGGCCGACCTGCCGCGGATCCTCTCGCTCGAGCCCGATCTCGTGCTCACCTTCTCCGACCTCCAGGCCGACATCGCGGCGGGGCTGATCCGCGCCGGCGTCGCCGTGCACGCCTTCAACCAGCGCAGCGTCGACGGGATCCTCGCCATGATCCGCACGCTCGGCGCCCTCACCGGATGCGGCCAGCGCGCGGCGCGGCTCTGCGACAGCTATGCCGCGCGGCTTGACCGGATCGCCGCGACGCCGCGCCTGTCGCGCCCCCTCGTCTGGTTCGAGGAATGGGACGAGCCGCTGATCGCAGGCATCGGCTGGGTGAGCGAGCTGATCGCCATCGCCGGCGGCCGGGATGTCCTGCCGGGCAGGTCCGCCGCCCCCGCCGCGCGCGACCGGATCACAAGCCCCGAAGAGGTCGCCGCGGCGCGCCCCGACGTGATCCTCGCATCCTGGTGCGGCCGGAAGGTGCGCCCCGAGCGGATCGCCGCCCGCCCGGGCTGGCAGGAGATCCCGGCGGTGCGCAACGGCCGCATCCACGAGATCAGGTCGCCCCTGATCCTGTCGCCGGGCCCCGCCGCCCTGACCGCCGGGCTCGATGCCCTGCTCGCCGCGCTGTGGAGCGAGGCATGCCCGGTCGAGGCGGCATGAGCGCGGCGGTCGTCCCAGCCCCGCTGCGGCCCGCGGGGGGCGCGGCGGGCCACCAGGCCGCGGGCGCGGCCGCCCTGCTGTCGATCGCAGCGCATGGCCTCCTCGTCGGCGCCGCGGTGTGGACGGGCCTGTTCCGGCACCACGACGATTCCGCCCCCGCGGTGCCTGTCGAGGTCGCGACGATCTCGCAGGCGGAATTCGACGCCATGATCTCGCAGGCCCCCGACGTGGCCGCGATCCCGCCCGCCCCTGTCTCTT
>JAOADN010000032.1 GCA_026417295.1 Paracoccaceae bacterium | reverse complement strand
CGATCTTCCAGGCGATCCAGAACAGCAGCATCGCCCCGCCCCAGCGCAGGACCTCGCGCAGGAGGGCGCTGCGGTGGATCACCTCGCCCATCGACAGGCCGACGATCATCAGCATCGCGGTGAAGCCGATCGACACCCCCAGGAGATGCGGCACCGTGCGGCGGAAGCCGAAATTCGCCCCGGAAGCCGCCAACATCGAGTTGTTCGGCCCCGGCGTGAACAGCGTGGCCAGGGCGAGGGCGACAAGGGCGGCGAGCGTGTCGGGGGTCATGGGCGGAAGCGGTCCGGGCGGGCAGGTGTTCTGGACCGGCCCGCCCGCCGCTTCAAGCCAGCAATTGTTCCCGTGACAATGCGAAGCCCGAGGCGATCCAGCGCGCCTCGATCTCGCGCAGGCGCCGGCCCAGCGCCGGCCCCTGAAGGCCGGGCATCAGGTCCTCGGCCCGGACCGGCAGGACTGCCGCGGCGCCCCGGGCGATCTCGGCCTCGAGTCCGGGGGGAAGGTCGGCCCCCGCCAGCGCCGCGCGCAGCAGCGCCACGGCGCGCGCCGTCCCGGCCCCGTGGCGGAAGGCGATCTCGCCCGGCGCGCGGTCCGATCCCGCCGCGTCCAGCAGCAGCGCAAGCTGACGCGCCTCGGCCGTGCTTAGCCGCAGGCGCTCGGCGGCCCCGGCCCCGCCCAGGGCGGCGAGGCGGGCGATCCAGCCGGCGGGGCGGCCGGCCTCGAGCCGGACGAGGGGCGCGAGGGCCTGGGCCCCGGCGCCGGGCAGGACGCGCGCCAGCACGCCCGCGGCCTGCATCGCCGCCACCGCGGGCGCCGGGTCTGGCGCGGCCAGAAGGCGCCGCATCTCGTGCCCGATCCGCTCGCGCGAGATCCGCGTCAGCCCCCCGGCCAGTTCGGCGCAGGCGGCAAGCCCGTCCGCGTCCAGCCCGCCGGCCGGATCGCCGCAGGCGGCATGGAAGCGGAAGAACCGCAGGATGCGCAGATAGTCCTCGCGGATGCGGGCATGGGGATCGCCGACGAAGCGGACACGCCGGGCCAGCACGTCGCCAAGGCCGCCCAGCGGGTCGGACACCGCCCCCGCGCGGTCGGCGTAGAGCGCGTTCATGGTGAAGTCGCGGCGCGCCGCGTCCTCGGCAAGCTCGGTCGTGAAGGCGACGACCGCCCGCCGCCCGTCGGTCCGCACGTCGCGCCTGAGCGTCGTCACCTCGTGCGGGACCCCGCCGGCGACGACCGTCACCGTGCCGTGCCCGATCCCCGTCGGCACGGCGCGGAAGCCCGCCGCCCCGGCCAGCGCCGCCACCTGTTCGGGGCGGGCATCGGTGGCGATGTCGATGTCGCCGACAGGCATTCCCATCAGGGCGTCGCGGACGCAGCCGCCGACCAGCCAGGCGCGGTGGCCCGCCGCCTCGAGCATCCCCAGGACGCCCTGGAGGCCGGGATCGCGAAGCCAGTCGCCCCCGATGCGCACCGTCATGCCGCCGCCGCCAGCCGGTCGGCCAGGGCCCGCAGGATGCGGGCCGTGGCGCCCCAGATGTAGTAGGGCCCCCAGGGCACGGCATAGTAGCGCCGTTCGCGGCCCATCCAGATGCGCCGCTCGATCACGTAGCTGGCCGGATCGGCGACATGGGCGAGGGGCACGGTGAAGGCCTCCTCGACCTCGCCGGCCTCGGCCCGCAGGGCGAAGGGCTCGACCCGGGCGACGACCGGGGTGACGACGAAGCCCGTCACCGTCTCGTGCGGCGGCAGCAGCCCGAGGACGCCGGCCGCGCCGGGGGGCAGGCCCACCTCTTCGGCCGCCTCGCGCAGGGCCGCGCCGACAGGCCCCCCGTCGCCGGGCTCGACCTTGCCGCCGGGCAGGGCGATCTGCCCGGGATGGTGCTTCAGGCCCGAGGCGCGCTTGGTCAGGATCACCTCGATGCCGCCGGCAGCCGGAACCAGGCCGACCAGCACCCCGGCCGGGCGCAGGACACGGCCCGCGGGCGGCCCGAAGCCGGGATTGAGCTCGTAGTCGGAACTGTCCGCGCCGGGCCCCCGCAGCGCCGCCGCCAGCGCCTGGAAGGGGTCAGGCGCGGTCACCGGCCCTCTCCGCCTCGAAACCGAGCGTCGCGGGATCGAATTCGTAATGCGCGCCGCAGAACTGGCAGTCGGCGGTGACGATGCCCTCGGGCGTGGTCATGTGGGCGATGTCCCTGGCCGAATAGATCGACAGGCTCTGGCGCACCTTGTCGGCCGAGCAGGAACAGCCGAAGACGACGGGCTGGGCGTCGTAGACGCGCGGGCCCTCCTCGTGGAAGAGCCGCACCAGAAGCTCGGTCGGCTGCACGACCGGGCCGATCAGCTCCATCTCCTCGACCGTGTCGAGCAGCAGGTTGGCCCGCCGCCAGTTCTCGCCCTCGTCGCCGTCCAGGATGTCGGCCGCGGCAAGCAGCCCGCCCTCGCCCGAGCCGCCGCCCTGCGCCAGCAGCGGCGAGGCCTTGGGCATGTGCTGGAGCATCACCCCGCCGGCGCGCCAGCGCTCACCCTCGCCGGGCAGGCGCGACCGGCCGAAGGACAGCGCGAAGCGCGTCGGCAGCTGCTCGGACTGCGCGAAATAGGTCTCGGCGCAGGCCGCCAGCGACCCGCCGCTGATCGGGGTGATTCCCTGATAGGGCAGGTTCCTGTCTCTTATACACATCT
>JAOADN010000031.1 GCA_026417295.1 Paracoccaceae bacterium | reverse complement strand
AGCAGGTCGCCCTCGGGCAGGGCGGGGGCCGTCGTCGCGCCGCCGTCGCTGCCGATCCGGTCCACGACCGAGGAACCGGCCGCGTCGCGGGCCGCAAGGATGGTCAGCGTGATCGAGGTGGCGATGAAGGCGGCGGCGAGGATCCAGGTGATGCGCGTCAGCGCGTTGGCCGCGCCGCGGGCCGACATCGCCCCCCCGCCCGACAGGAGCGCCCCGCCCTCGTTGCGTTGCAGCAGCACGACCCCGATGAGGAGCAGCGCGAGGATCAGGTGGATCGTGAGGACGACGGTCTGCATCGGGTTCCGGGCGCTCGGGCGGTGACGCGCCTATCTAGTCGCTGCCTGCCGGGCGGGCAAGCCCCGGCGGGGGCGCCCGCGGACCGGGCCGATTTTGCGGTTTCCCGCCGCCGCGCGTGCGGCTAAGAGGGCACGGGTTTTCCGCCGGACAAGGACAGGACGCATGGCGAACGTCGTCGTCGTGGGTGCCCAGTGGGGCGACGAGGGCAAGGGCAAGATCGTCGACTGGCTCAGCGAGCGGGCCGACGTGATCGCGCGATTCCAGGGCGGGCACAATGCCGGCCACACGCTGGTCATCGGCGGAAAGGTCTTCAAGCTGTCGCTCCTGCCCTCGGGGATCGTGCGGAAGGGCAAGCTTGCCGTGATCGGCAACGGCGTGGTGCTCGACCCCTGGGCGCTCTTCGCCGAGATCGCGACGCTGGCCGCGCAGGGGGTGGAGGTGACGACCGACAACCTGGTCATCGCCGAGAACGCGCCCCTGATCCTGCCCCTGCACCAGGATCTCGACCGGCTGCGCGAGGAGGCGGCGGGCAAGGCGCGGATCGGCACGACGGGGCGGGGGATCGGCCCGGCCTACGAGGACAAGGTGGGGCGGCGGGCGATCCGCGTGGCCGATCTCGGCGACCGCGCGACGCTGGAGGCGCGGCTCGACCGGCTGCTCGCGCATCACGACGCGCTGCGCGCCGGGCTGGGCGCGCCGCCGGTGGACAGGGCGGGGCTCGCGGCGGCCCTCGAGGCGGTGGCGCCGCGGCTGCTGCCCCATGCGCGGCCGGTCTGGCAGATCCTCGGCGAGGCGCGGCGCGCCGGGCGGCGCATCCTCTTCGAGGGGGCGCAGGGGGCGCTCCTGGACATCGACTTCGGCACCTATCCCTATGTCACCTCCTCGACGACGATGGCGGGGATGGCGGCGACCGGAACCGGGATGGGCCCCGGGGCGGTGGGCTTCGTCCTGGGAATCGTCAAGGCCTACACGACGCGGGTGGGCGAGGGGCCCTTCCCGACCGAGCTCGACGACGCCGACGGGGCGCGGCTGGGCGAGCGGGGGCGCGAGTTCGGCACCGTCACCGGGCGCAAGCGGCGCTGCGGCTGGTTCGACGCGGTGCTGGTGCGCCAGACCTGCGCCCTGTCGGGCGTCAGGGGGATCGCGCTGACCAAGCTCGACGTGCTGGACGGGTTCGGGACGCTGCGCATCTGCACCGGCTACGAGATCGACGGGCGGCGCCTCGACCACCTGCCCGCCGCCGCGGCGATGCAGGCGCGGGTGCGGCCGGTCTACGAGGAGATGGAGGGCTGGGCCGAAAGCACGCGGGGGGCGCGGTCCTGGGCCGAGCTGCCGGCGGCGGCGGTGAAATACGTGCGCCGCATCGAGGAGCTGATCCAGTGCCCGGTGGCGATGCTCTCGACAAGCCCCGAGCGCGACGACACGATCCTCGTCACCGATCCCTTCGCGGACTGAGGCGGCGGGGGGGCGAGGGAGGCGAAGGCGCGATGGCCCTGTCCTGGAAATCCCGCCGCAGGCTGGCGCTGGCCGTGCTTCTCGTCGGGCTGCCGGCCTATATCGTGCTGGCGGTGACGCTGATGAACCGGCTCGACCGGGCCTGGGGGCGGGCACCCTTCTGGGTCGAGCTCGCGGTCTATGTCGGGCTGGGCGTCCTGTGGGCGCTGCCGCTGCGGCGCGTCTTCGCCGGGATCGGCCGGCCGGACCCGGAGGCGCAGGGCGGCTCCGGCGCGGCGGGGGACCAACCGGCCGGGCGGCCCCCTGACCGCCCGGCCTGACACTCGCTACGCCGGGACGGCGGGCCGGGCGGCCGGAGTTACCGCGTGGCGCGCCGCGCCTCCTCGATGAAGCGCGACTGGTCGGTGATGATGAACTGGCCGCGCCGGACCTTCTGGATCTTGCCCTGGCGGAGCAGCATGCCGAAGGAGCGCAGCCCCGCCTCGCGGTTGTAGGCGTCGTCGTCGGCGACATAGGCCACCTTGGACAGGATCTGCGGGCGCGAGAAATGCGGCCGCCCCTCGACCGCGGCGGTATAGGCGGCGGCGGCCTCGAGCAGTTCGGACAGGTCGGTCGCGCCCAGCCGCTCGGCGAATTCGGCGAAGTTCTTCGCCTCGGCCGGCGACAGGGGCGGCAGATCCTCGGCATCGCCGTCGCCGTCCTCGCCGAGGATGTCGGCGCCCGAGATGCGGCGCGGGCGGACGAGGGCGGGATCGCTGCGCAGGTCGGTCGCCTCGTCGATGCGCTGCTCGGTCACGAGGACGAGGGGCGTGGGCCGCGTCTCGACCGTCGGGCGCTGGGTCGTGGCATGGGCCTCGCCCACCGGACGGCGCGGCCGGACCGCGCGCGAGAGATCCTCGCGGTAGAGGTCGGTGGCGTCCGACGGCGCGGCCGGCGGCGCCGCCAGATCGCGGCCCTTCAGCTTGCGGTCGGCCACCGTAGCGGCGACGGCGGCCTTGAGATGGGCGATGGCCGAGAAGCGGCGGCGGTTCTCGGCCCCCTCGAGCTTGGTGTTGGCCTCTTCCATCAGCCGTTCGACGGCGCCGCTGTCGGTGGCCTCGCCCTCGAGGATGGCGCGGCCCTCGGGCTGGTCCTCGCCGATCTCGATCGCCGCATCGGCCTGTTCGGCCGCCGCGTGCAGGACGGAAAGGTCGATCGCCTCCTCGTCGTCCCCGTCCCCGGCATGCCCGGCGGCAGCGGCATCGGCCGGGCGGCCGGCATCCACCCGGTCGGCCGGCTGAAGGACGAGCACCCCGGGCGGCACCGCCGGCGCCTCGGCTGCCGCCTGGCCGGCGGCGATCTGGCCGCCCCGGCGGACCTTGATGACGCGGATCCCGGCGCGGGCGGGTGCCTCGGCGACGGGTTCGGCAGGTTCCGGCTGCGCGCCGGCGGCTTCGGGTTCGGGCTGCGCGCCGGCGGCCTCGGGTTCCGCCTGCACCCCGGCAAGGTGTTCCGCCTGGTCTGCATGGTCACGGGCCTCGGCCTCGGCCACGGCCTCGGCCGCCGCGGCGGCGGCTTCGGCCGCGCGCAGACGGCGTTCGCGCCGCGACAGGGTGGCATCGCCCGCGGCGACGGCGGCTGCGGCGATGGCGACGTCGGGCGCCGGGCCGGCCCCTTCCGCCGCTGCGGCGTCAACGGCGGCCCCTTCCGCCGTCGCGGCCTCATCGGCGGCCGCGGCCGTCAGGGAGGCCATGTCCCAGTGCTCTTCCCCGGTGGCGACCGCGGGCTCCTCGTCGGCATCGACCCCGGCATCGGCGAAGTCCCCGCCCTCCGACCCGGCGGCGAAGGCGGCGGCGAGCGAGTCGTCGGTCCCGGCAGGTCCCTGCGCGTCAGCCTCGTCCTCTTCCCCGGCGTCGGCGGCGGCAAAGGCGGCGGCGAGCGCGGCCTCGAGATCCTCGCCGGATCCGGCCGCGGCCGCCCCTGCGGCCTCCCCGGCCGCTTCCCCGGCATCGTCCGCGCTGGCGGCCAGCACGCCGGCGATGACGGCCGCCTCGGCGGCCTGGGGGGGCGCCTCCTCCGCGGCCTCGTCGGCGGCCCCGTCCCAGCCTTCGGACCCCGCGGCGAAGGCGGCCGCCGGGGTTGCCCCGCGCAGCATCGATTCGAGATCCGCCGCGGGTTCGGCGGAAAGCTCGCCCTCCATCTCTCCTTCGGCGGAGGCTTCGGGGACGGCTTCGGGCACGGCGGCTTCGGGCACGGCGGCGGCGCCCGCGGCCTCGGCGGGCATCGGCGCCCCGGTATCGACGGCATAGCCGAAATCGTCGCCGGCGGCGGACTGCGCGACGGCGGGCGCCTCGACCTCGTCGCCGGCACCGAAGGCGGGCGCGGCATCGGCCACGGCGGAGGTGGCGGCGACCGCGCTGCGGATGCGCGCGAGCTTCATCGCCACGCTCTCGTCATCGACGGGGGGCATGGCGGGCGCGGCGGGTTCCACGACCTCGGCCACGGGCGAGGCAGAAGCAGCCTCGGCCTCGGCCAAGGCGGCGGCGGGCGCGACCGCCGAAGCGGCCACGGCCGGAGCGGGGGCGGGGGCGGCCTCGGCAGCCGCGGCGGCGGGGGCGGCGTGGAAGGCGCCGTCCGCCGTCTGGCGCAGCACGATTCCCTGTTCGGCGATCCGCGCCTCGACCCGGCGCTGCACCTCGCGCTCGGCCAGGCGCTGCAGCATCTCGGCATCCGGGGTCGGGGGCGTGGCGCCGAAATAGCGGTCGTTCGCGGCGAGGTCGCGGAAGTATTCCGCGATGGCCTTCATTGTTGCGAAAGGCTCATCAAACCCCTCGAGCGTGCAGGAGAAGGTTCCATAGGAAACCGTAAGGATTTTCGTGGGGGTTGCCATCGGACGCTCGCCTTCCTGTGCTGCCTGCCCGGCCGAGACTCGGTTTCAACTGGTTCCTAAGGATGAACAGAAATGGGTAAATTGAAGGATTTTTTCTGGCCGAGATTGTGTTCCCCCGCCGCAATCGGCATCAATCGACCCATGCCGGCAGGAATTGTCCGAACATCGGCGCCAGTCACGCTGCTGGGCGCGGGAAGGGTTAGCCCGGCCCTGGTAAAGGCGGCGTTGAGACATGCGCCGGTGCTGGTAGCCGCCGACGGTGGCGCCAATATGGCGGCGCGCATGGGGCTTCGTCCAGTGGCGGTGATCGGCGACATGGATTCGGCCGCGCCCGAGGTTCTGGCCGGCCTGCCCGCGGGCGCGGCCCTTGCCGTTTCCGAACAGGACACGACGGATTTCGAGAAGGCGCTGGCGCGGCTGGCAGTGCCCTGGATCCTGGGCGTCGGCTTCACGGGCGCGCGGATCGACCATGCGCTGGCGGTGATGAACGCGCTGGTGCGCCATCGCGGCCCGCCCTGCCTGATCCTTTCGGAGGCCGACGTGATCCTGGCCGCGCGGGGGGCGCTGTCGCTGCCGCTGCGGCCGGGCACGCGGGTCTCGCTGTTCCCGATGGCGCCGGTGCGCGGACGTTCCGAGGGGCTGCGCTGGCCGATCGGCGGGCTGGACTTCGCGCCCGACGGGCTGACCGGCACCTCGAACGAGGCGACCGGGCCGGTGCGGATGGAATTCGACGGGCCGGGGATGCTGGTCATCCTGCCGCGCGCCTGCCTCGGCCTGGCTATCGCGGCATCTGTTCCAGGCTGAGGGCGGCGGCGCGGGCGAGCACGCGCTCGCGGTGGATCATGTAGAGGCCGGCGCCGGCGATGAGCGCGATGCCGGCCCAGGTCCAGGCCTGCGGGAAATCGCCGAAGACGAGGTAGCCCACGGCCACGGCGGCCACGAGCTCGAGATAGTGGAGCGGCGCCAGCGTCGCGGCGGGGGCGAACCTGAGCGCCCAGGTGATCGCCATGTGGCTGACCGTGGCCCAGAGGCCGACCCCGGCGAGCCAGAGCCAGCCGGCGGCATCGGGGGCGGAGGGCGTGAAGGCCGGCAGCGGCGCCAGCCACAGCACCGGCAGCAGGAGCGCGGCGCCGAGCCAGGCGGTGTGGAACTGCATGGCGACGGGGTGCATGTGCCGGCTGAGGCCACGGGTGAGCAGCATGTAGAGCGCGAAGAAGAGCGCGCAGGCAAGCGGCCAGAGCGCCACCGGCCCGAAGGCGGCGAAGCTGGGCCGGATGACGAGCAGGGCGCCGGCGAAGCCCAGGGCACAGGCGCCGATGCGGCGCGGCCCGACGCGCTCGCCGAAGAGGAGCCAGCCGAGCAGGAGAAGGACGAAGGGCTCGACGAAGACGATGGCCAGCGCGTCGGCGATCGGCATGACGGCGATGGCGGCGACGAAGCTGTAGGTGGACAGGATGAGCAGCAGCGCCCGCAGCAGGCTGAGCCCGAGGCCGCGGGCATCCATGGCGAAGGGCAGGCGCAGGGCAAGGACGACGGGCAGCATCAGCAGGGCCTGGCCGACGAAGCGGGCGGCGGTGATCTGGCCGGTGGGCAGGGTCTGGGCGGCGAGCTTGGCCGAGGCGTCGAGAAGCGGCGCGGTCAGGCAGAAGGCGATCATCAGGCCGACACCGGCGAGGGTGCGGTCGGGGCGGGCGGCGGCGGCGGCGAGGCTCATGGGGGGCAGACTGGCCGGGCCGCGCCGGGCCGTCGCGGCCGAAAGCGACAGGCCCGTGTCGGGGCGCGCGGGGGCGCTCAGCAGTTCGGCACGTTCACCGCCAGCCCGCCCAGCGAGGTCTCCTTGTACTTCTCGTGCATGTCGTGGCCGGTCTGGCGCATCGTCTCGATGGCCGCGTCGAGGGGGACGAAATGCGTGCCGTCGCCCCTGAGCGCCAGCGAGGCGGCCGAGACGGCCTTGATCGCGCCGAGGCCGTTGCGCTCGATGCAGGGGATCTGCACCAGCCCCTTCACCGGGTCGCAGGTCATGCCGAGATGGTGTTCGAGCGCGATCTCGGCGGCGTTCTCGACCTGCGCGGGGGTGCCGTCGAGCACGGCCGCAAGCCCCGCCGCCGCCATCGCCGCGGCCGAGCCGACCTCGGCCTGGCAGCCGCATTCCGCGCCCGAGATCGAGGCGTTGTGCTTGACGATGCCGCCGATCGCCGCGGCGGTCAGCAGGAACTCGCCCAGACGGCGTTCGGAGGCGCCGGGCACATGGTCGAGCCAGTAGCGGATGACCGCGGGCAGCGTGCCCGCCGCGCCGTTCGTCGGCGCCGTCACCACCTGGCCGCCGGCGGCGTTCTCCTCGTTCACGGCCATCGCGTAGAGGCTCATCCAGTCGTTGATCGTGTGCGGCGCGGTCAGGTTGCGGCCGCGCTCGGCAAGGAGCTTCTCGTGCAGCGCCCTGGCCCGGCGGCGGACCCCGAGCCCGCCCGGCAGGATGCCCTCGGCCGCCATGCCGCGGTCCATGCAGTCCTTCATGACCGCCCAGATCCGCGCCATGCCCTCGTCGAGGGCGCGGGCCGGGCGGAAGCACAGTTCGTTGGCGCGCTTCATCTCGGCGATCGACCGGCCCGAGGCGCGGGCCATCTCCAGCATCTGGGCCGCGGTCTCGAAGGGATAGGGCACCTCGGCCGCGGGCCTGGCCGACTCGCCCGCGGCCAGTTCGGCCGCCGTCAGGACGAAGCCGCCGCCGATCGAGTAGTAGGTCTCCTCGAGGATGACGTCGCCCTGGGCGTCGGTCGCCTTCAGGATCATGCCGTTGGCATGTCCGGGCAGGGGCGGGCCGAAGTCGAAGGCGAGGTCGCGTGCCGGATCGAAGGACAGCGGCGGCAGGCCGGGCGGGGTGACGGTGCCGGTGCGCCGGATCTCGGCGAGCGCGGCCTCGGCCTTCGCGGCGTCGTAGCTTTCGGGCAGGAAGCCCGCGAGGCCGAGGATGGTGGCGCGGTCGGTGGCGTGGCCCCTGCCGGTGAAGGCCAGCGAACCGTGCAGGCTGGCGCGCAGGCCGCGCGGCCGGAAGGGCGAGGCGCGCAGCGCCGCGAGGAAGCGGCCGCCGGCGACCATCGGACCCATCGTGTGCGACGACGAGGGGCCGACGCCGATCTTGAACATGTCGAAGACGGACAGGAACATGGGGCCTCGCGCGGTTTGGCCGGCAGGTTGGGCCATCCGCGGCGCAGGTTCCAGAGCGAATGCGACATGCGCGCAGGAGAATTGCGCCGCCTCGCGCGAGCGGGGCGCGCTGTGCGGGGCGCGCTGTGCGGGGCGCGGGCGCAGGTCCTGGCAGGTCGTGGCTGCCGGGCGCGGTACTCGCCGCGCGCGCTTGCCGGTGACGGGCCCGCCCGGCGCGGGCAGGGCGAAGTCCCCGAGAGGGCCGGGCACAGGCGGATCGTACGGGGCGCGGGGCACGGGCCTTGCAAGGCCCGTGCCCATGCGGCTGCGCAGCCGCATGGGCGGCGCGGCGCGCGCCGCGCCATTTGCCCCCTCGCCCGCGCCGCCGTGGCGTCCTATAAGTCCCCCGCAGCCACGGGGGAGGCGCCGCAGGTGACCGCTGAGCTATCGCCGATCGACAGGGCAAAATATGCCGCCGCCGTGCGGGCGGTGGAGTTCGTGAAGGACGGCATGAAGGTCGGGCTGGGCACCGGGTCCACGGCGGCCTGGATGGTCCGCCGGCTGGGCGAGATGGTGCGCGAGACGGGGCTCGACATCACCGGTGTCGCCACCTCGGAGCGCACGGCCGAACTGGCGCGCGCCCAGGGCATCCGCGTCGTGCCGCTGGACGAGGCGGGGTGGCTGGACATCACCATAGACGGGGCCGACGAGTTCGACGGCGAGCTCAACCTGATCAAGGGCGGGGGCGGCGCGCTGCTGCGCGAGAAGATCGTCGCCACGGCCTCGGACCGCATGGTGGTGATCGCCGACGCCGCCAAGGAGGTGGCGCGCCTCGGCGCCTTCCCGCTGCCCGTCGAGGTGATCCCCTTCGGCTGGACGGCGACGCGCACGCTGATCGAGGAGCTGCTCGGCTCGCTCGACGTCCTGGGCCGGACGATCAGCCTGCGGATGAACGGCGAGGCGCCCTTCGTCACCGATCAGGGCAACTGGATCCTCGACCTGCATCTGGGCCGGATCGGCAATGCGCGGCAGACCTCGCTGGTGCTGAACCAGGTTCCGGGCGTGGTGGAGAACGGCCTGTTCATCGATGTCTGCGACGTCGTGGTGATCGGGCGCGGCGACGGCCGGGTGGAGGTGCGCGACATCAACACCGGCGATGTCGAGCGCGCGCGGGTGGAATTCGCCGAGGCCGGGAACGCCTTCGCCGACCTCGGCGACTGATGGGCTTCGACGTCGATCTCTTCGTCATCGGCGGCGGGTCGGGCGGCGTGCGCGCGGCGCGCGTCGCGGCGGGCGAGCACGGGGCCCGCGTCGCCCTGGCCGAACAGGGCCGGATGGGCGGCTCCTGCGTCATCCGCGGCTGCGTGCCCAAGAAGCTCATGGTCTTTGCCGCCTCCTTCGGGGCGGCGGCGGCTGAGGCCGCTTCCTTCGGCTGGCGGGCGGGCCCCGCCACCTTCGCCTGGCGCGACTTCCGCGCGCGGCTCGATGCCGAGATCGACCGCCTGGAACGGGCCTATCGCGACACGCTGGCGGCGGCGGGCGTCACCGTCCACGACAGCCGCGCGGTGATCGAGGATCCCCATGCCGTGCGCCTGGCCAGCGGCGAGCGGATCACCGCGGCGCATATCCTGGTGGCGACCGGCGGGCGGCCGGCCGTTCCCGCCGCGGCGGCGGCGGCGGGCGTCCTGACCTCGGACGACATGTTCCGCCTCGAGGACCTGCCAGAGAGCATCCTGATCGTCGGCGGCGGCTACATCGCCTGCGAATTCGCCTGCATCCTGAACGGTCTGGGGGTCAGGGTCACGCAGGCCTGCCGCGGCGCGCAGATCCTGCGCGGCTTCGACGACGAGGCGCGGGCGCATCTGGCCGGGCTGATGCGCGACCAGGGCATCGCGCTGGCCTGCGAAACCGGGGTGACGGGGCTCGTCCGGCTGCCCGGCGGGGAAATGGAGGCCAGGCTGAGCGACGGGCGCGTGGCGGTCTTCTCCGCGGTGCTCTACGCGACCGGGCGGGTGCCCGCCGCGGAGGGGCTCGGCCTCGAGGCCGCCGGCGTGGCGCTGGGCCCGGGGGGCGAGGTCCCGGTGGACCGCTGGAGCCAGACGCGCGTGCCCTCGATCTGGGCGGTGGGCGACGTGACCGGGCGGCGGGCGCTGACCCCGGTGGCCATCCGCGAGGGCCACGCCTTCGCCGACACGGTCTTCGGCGCCCGGCCCCGGGTCATGGATCACGGCCTCGTCCCGGCGGCGGTCTTCACCCGGCCCGAACTGGGCACGGTGGGCCTGACCGAGGCGGAGGCGCGCGCGCGCGGGCCCGTCGATGTCTATTCCACCACCTTCCGGCCGATGCGCCAGGCCTTCGCCGGGCAGCCGGGGCGGGTGCTGATGAAGCTGGTCGTGGCCAGGGACAGCGGGCGCGTCCTGGGCTGCCACATCGTCGCGCCGGAGGCGGCCGAGATGATCCAGCTGGCCGCCGTGGCGATCGGGGCGGGCGCCACCAAGGACGATTTCGACCGCACCTGCGCGGTGCATCCGACGATGGCCGAGGAACTGGTCACCTTGCGCAGGGCGGCAGGAGAAGCTTGATTTCCGCGCGGAAATGCCCAGTTGGTCGGGCGAAGGGACGAAAGGCAGAGGGAAAGGCGAGGCATGGCGGGCACCGGTGGACCCTGGGGCGGCGGCGGTTCGGGCAATGGCCAAGGCGGGCCGGGCGGCGATGGCGATGACGACCGGACGCGCGGCCCGCGCCGGCCCGGCGAGAGCGNCCCGATCCCCGAGATCGAGGAGATCGTCCGCAAGAGCCAGGAGCAGCTGCGCCTGCTGATGGGCGGGCGGCCCCGCGGCATCGGCGGCGGCCCGGGCGGCGGGGGCGGGGGCGGGGGCGGCTTCGGGCTGAACCGCAGGACGCTGGGCATCGCGGCGCTGGCCGTCGCGGCGGTCTGGACCTTCCAGTCGGTCTATACGGTGAAGCCCGAGGAGCAGTCGGTGGAGCTGTTCCTGGGCAAGTTCTCGGGCATCGGCGAGCCCGGCCTGAACTTCGCCCCCTGGCCGCTGGTGACCGCCGAGGTCATCCCGGTGACGCCGGAACGGGCGGTGGACATCGGTCTCGGCACCGGCGGCGCGGGCGAGGCGGGGCTGATGCTGACCGGCGACGAGAACATCGTGGACATCGACTTCCAGGTCGTCTGGAACATCTCGGACCCGACGAAATTCCTGTTCAACCTGCGCGACCCGGTCGAGACGATCACCGCCGTCTCGGAATCGGCCATGCGCGAGATCATCTCGCAGTCGCAGCTCGCGCCGATCCTGAACCGCGACCGCGGCATCATCGCCGAGCGGCTGCGCACCGAGATCCAGCGCGTGCTGGACAGCTATGACAGCGGGCTCAACGTCGTGCGGGTGAACTTCCAGCGGGCCGACCCGCCGCGCGACGTGATCGATGCCTTCCGCAACGTGCAGTCGGCCGAGCAGCAGCGCGACCGCCTGGAGAAGGAGGCCGACGCCTATGCCAACACGGTGATCGCGGGGGCGCGCGGCGAGGCGGCGGCGGTGCTGGAACAGGCCGAGGGCTACCGCGCCCAGGTCGTCAACGAGGCGCAGGGCGAGGCCAGCCGCTTCACCGCCGTGCTGGCGGAATACGAGAAGGCGCCCGAGGTGACGCGCAAGCGGCTCTACCTCGAGACGATGGAGGAAGTCCTGGGACGGGTGGACAAGGTGATCCTGGACGAGTCCGCGGGCGGCGGGCAGGGCGTGCTGCCCTTCTTGCCGCTGAACGAGCTGATGCGCAGCGCCCCCGCCACGCCGCCGGGCGGCGCGGCAGGCGCGGGCGCGGGCGCGGGCGCGGGAGGGTCGAACTGATGGGACGCAACGCGATCATCCTGACGGTCATCGGCGCGCTCGTCGTGACCACGGCCCTGTCCTCGGTCTATATCGTGGACGAGCGCGAGAAGGCGCTGGTCCTGCAGTTCGGCCAGATCGTCAGCGTCAAGGAGGAGCCGGGCATCGGCTTCAAGCTGCCCTTCCTGCAGAACGTCGTGAAATACGACGACCGCATCCTCAGCCGCGACATCCAGCCCTTCGAGGTGACGCCCCTGGACGACCGGCGGCTCATCATCGACGCCTTCGCGCGCTACCGCATCTCGGATGTCGTGCGCTTCCGCCAGGCGACCGGCGCGGGCGGCGTGGCCTTTGCCGAGAGCCGGATCGACACGATCCTGTCGGCGCAGATGCGCGAGGTCCTGGGCTCGGTCACCTCGGCCGACATCCTGTCGGCCAACCGCGCGGTGCTGACCGACCGCATCCGCGAACGCGCCCGCGCCGAGGCGAACGCGCTGGGGGTCGAGATCGTGGACGTGCGCATCAAGCGGTCCGACCTGCCCGAGCAGAACCTCGACGCCACCTTCGCCCGGATGCGGGCCGAGCGCGAGCGCGAGGCCGCCGACGAGATCGCCCGCGGCAACGAGGCGGCCCAGCGCGTGCGCGCCCAGGCCGACAGGACCGTGGTCGAGATCGTCTCGGACGCGCGCCGCCAGGCCGAGATCACGCGCGGCGAGGCGGATGCCGAACGCAACCGCATCTTCGCCGAGGCCTTCGGCAAGGACCCGGAATTCTTCGAGTTCTACCGCTCGCTCGCGGCCTACAGGGCCGCCCTTCTGGCCGGCAACTCGACGATGGTGATGGCGCCGGACAGCGAGTTCTTCAACTATCTGAGGTCGGCCGAGCCCTCGGGGCGGGCCACGACGGCATCGCCGCCGCCCCCGCCGCCCGCGGCCCCGGCGCCGGAGGGCGGGGCGCCGGCCTCGGAATGACGGGCCTTGCCGGATGGATCCTGATGGCGGCCGGCCTGGTGCTGGCCGCCGAAGGGCTGGTCCTGGCGCTGGCGCCGCGGCGGATCGACCGGCTGATCGATCTGATCCGCGCCATGCCGGCCGAGACGCGGCGCCTTCTGGGCCTGACGGGGCTGGCCTCGGGGACGGCGCTGATCTGGCTTGCCCGGATCGTCCTGGGCTGAGAGAGTGCCGCGCGATCACATCGTATTGAGGCCGCGCGACGGGCTTTGATTCGTGCCCCTCGCTCGCCTAGGTGTCGGACGCGGCCGGCCCGACGCGCAGGGGCAGGCCCGCCAGAACGGAAGGGAGTCCAGCTTGACCATGCACGCCATCACGACCTCCGCCCTGCGGCAGGGATCGCGTCCGCTGTCCGCCGCGCTGCTGGCCGTGGCGCTGGCCTTCGCCATGCCCGGCACGGCCCCGGCCTATCCCGCGCCCGAATCCTTCGCCGACCTCGCCGCGGAGGTCAGCCCCGCGGTGGTGGACATCACGACGACGACGGTCATCCCGGGGCCGGGCGGGCCGGGGCCGATGGTGCCCGAGGGATCGCCCTTCGAGGACTTCTTCCGCGACTTCCAGAACCCCGACGGGCCGGGCGGGCCGGGCAATCCGACGCAGCGGTCGAACGCGCTTGGATCGGGCTTCGTCATCTCGCCCGATGGCTACATCGTCACCAACAACCACGTCATCGAGGGCGCCGACGAGATCCAGATCGAGTTCTTCGGCGGCGAGACGATGGATGCCAAGATCGTCGGCACCGACCCCAAGACGGACATCGCGCTGCTGAAGGTGGAAAGCGACAAGCCCCTGCCCTACGTCAAGTTCGGCGACAGCGACCAGATGCGCGTCGGCGACTGGGTGATGGCCATGGGCAACCCGCTGGGGCAGGGCTTCTCGGTCTCGGCCGGGATCGTCTCGGCCCGCAACCGCGAGCTGAGCGGCACCTATGACGACTTCATCCAGACCGATGCGGCGATCAACCGCGGCAATTCGGGCGGGCCGCTGTTCAACATGAACGGCGAGGTGATCGGGGTGAACACGGCGATCCTGTCGCCGAACGGCGGCTCGATCGGCATCGGCTTCTCGATGGCCTCGAACGTGGTCTCGAAGGTCGTCGCCCAGCTCAAGGAATACGGCGAGACGCGGCGCGGCTGGCTGGGCGTGCGCATCCAGGACGTGACGCCGGACGTCGCCGAGGCGATGGGCCTTGAGGATGCGGCCGGGGCGCTGGTCACCGATGTGCCGGCCGGCCCGGCGATGGATGCGGGCATGAAGGCGGGCGACATCATCATCGCCTTCGACGGGGCGCCGGTGGCCAACACGCGCGAACTGGTGCGGCGCGTGGCCGATGCCCCGGTCGGCGCTGCGGTTCCCGTCGTCGTGCTGCGCGACGGGGCCGAGGTCGCGCTGTCGATCACGCTGGGCCGGCGCGAGGAGGCCGAGGCCGCCTCGAGCCCGGCGGCGGCCTCGCCGAAGGCCATGGCGCCGAAGGAGATGCTGGGCATGACCCTGCAGCCCTTGACGCCCGAGATGGCCGACCAGATGTCGCTGCCGCCGGGCACCGAGGGCCTGGTCGTGACCGACATCGACGCGGCCAGCGACGCCTACGGCAAGGGCCTGCGGGCGGGCGACGTGATCATCGAGGCCGGCCAGCAGGCGGTGACCAGCATCGCCGACCTGGAGGCGCGCATCGGCGAGGCGAAGGATGCCGGGCGCAAGTCGCTCCTGCTGCTGATCCGGCGCGAGGGCGAGCCGCGTTTCGTGGCCGTCTCGATCGAATAGCCACCCCGGCCCCGCCGGGGCCCGGAAGGGGGCGCCCCGGCGGGGCGCCCCCTTCGCGTCAGTAGCGCGAATCCGGCGCCCCGGCGAAGGGATCGACCGGCGAGTTGCGGTTCCAGGTCCCGCGGCCCAGCAGCAGGTCGGCCACCGCGCGCTGCATCGATTCGGTCGTGCACCAGGCATTGATCGCCGTCGGCATGCGCGGCGCGTCGTAGAGCAGGTAGGGGAAGCCGAAGGAGACCATGACCGAGGGGATGTCGTGCCAGCTGCGCTTCATCGCGGCGCCGAAATGGCCGGTGAGCTTCAGCCAGTCGAGGAAGATGCGCCCGCGGGTGAGCAGCGTCTCGTCGCCGAAGAGATAGAGCACGAGGTCGAAGCGGTCGGGCGTGACATCGCCGGTGGCCGGCCCGTGCAGCGTGACCTCGAATCCCTCGGCGGCCAGCATGTCGGGCAGGGCGAAGGGCAGGGGGTCGGGGCGGAAGGGAAAGACGATTCCGGTCGTCATGACGAGGACGCGGCGGTGCCGGGCGGGCGAGAGCGGCAGCGTCTGCCGCACGTCCTTGACGAGGGTCGGGGCGGCGCGCGTCACGCGGTCGACCAGCGCGCGGTCGGCTTCGGTGGGGGCGAAGGGCGCGGCGGGGCGGTCGGCGCCGGGCAGGTGCAGCCCGAGACGCGCCTTGAGCGCAAGCTGGCGCGTCAGCGCCTCGTCCACGCGCGCCCGGTCCAGCCGGCCGTCCGCGATCGCCGCGCGCAGATGGCCGAGATCGGCCTCGGGATCGTCGGAGAACAGGATCACGTCGCAGCCCGCCGTCAGCAGTTCGGGCAGGTGCTCGGCCCGGCGCGACCACGAGCCGAGCCCGGCCATGGGCGTTGCGTCCGAGACGATCAGCCCGCCGAAGCCCAGCCTGCCGCGCAGCAGGTCGCGCGTGAGGAAGGGCGAGATCGAGGCCGGGCGGAAGGGTTCGGGCCCGCTGATGCCGGGACGGTCGCGGACGAAGGCGGGAAGGGCGATGTGGGCGGACATCACCGACAGCACGCCCTCGGCGATCGCCGCGCGGTAGAGACGGCCGAAGGTGGCCTCCCATTCCGGCATGGAAAGCGGGTTGATGGTGGTCACGAGGTGCTGGTCGCGGTCGTCGTAGCCCTCGCCCGGCCAGTGCTTGGCGGTGGCCGCCACGCCCTCGGCCTGGAAGCCGCGCAGCGTTGCCATCGCGTGGCGCAGGATGCGTTCGGGGTCTGCGCCGAAGCCGCGCGTCGCCACGATGGCCGAGCGGAAGGCGGCGTTGATGTCGAGGACCGGGGTGAAGGTCCAGTTGATGCCGACGGCGCGGGCCTCGCGCGCCATCAGGCGGGCGATCGCCTCGGTGGCGGCGACGTCGTCGACGGCGGCGAGCGCGACGGGGTTCGGCAGTTCCAGGCCGAAGGGCAGGCTCATGCGGCTGCCCTCGAGGTCGGCGGCGACCAGAAGCGGCGTCGCGGCGGCCGCCTTCAGGGTGGCGATGCCGGCCTTCTCGGCCTCGGCGGCGGGGCCGGGATGCCAGGTGATGCCGCCGGGGCCGAAGTCGCGCACCATCGCCATGAAGGCGGGGTCGGGGCTGTTGATGCGCAGGTTGAAGAGCTGGCGCAGCTTCTGGTCGGGGCTCAGGCGGGCGAGGGTTCCGGCCACCCAGTCGCGGGCCGCCGCGTCGAGGTGGAAGGGGGCGGAGGCGAGGTCGATGCGCATCGGGGTCCCGGTCTGCGGCGCGCCGCGGATGCGGCGTCGCGGTTGCGGTTGCGGTTGCAGTTGCGGCGCAAGCCTAGGCCGGCCGGGCCTGCGGGGCTAGGGCTGATCGCCCGCCCGGCAGGCCGGAGGGCGGAAGTCGGAGCGCAGCAGGTCGTCGAGCATGGGCGAGAGGTCCTCGATCCGTTCGGCCACGACATGCACCACGCCCGACTGGCGCTGGATGCGGCCGGTCACCCGCAGCAGGCGGCCGGCGATGACGGCGCGGCGGAAGGCCTCGAACACCCGGGCCCAGACGACGACGTTGCAGACGCCCGTCTCGTCCTCGAGCGTGAGGAAGATCACGCCCCTGGCGGTGCCGGGCCGCTGGCGCACCAGGACGAGGCCGGCGACGGTCACCCGCGCCCCGTCGGGCGGTTCGCCGAGCCGCGCATGGGGCAGGGCCGCGGGCGGGCGCGGCCAGTCGCGCAGCGGGCGGTGATCGGCATGGAGCATGGGAACGAAGATAGAACATACCGCCCGCCCCGGCAAGCGCGGCCGGAAGACGGGACAGGGGCGCGGGACAGGGGCGCGCGCAGGGGGGCGCGCGCGCGGGGGGGGGCGCGGGACAGGGGCGCGCGCGGGGCCTATTCGGGCAGCGGGGCCACGCTGAAGCGCGCCCGCATGTCGGCCGTCGAGTTGCGGCTGGGATAGGGCACCTGCGGCTCGGCCAGGCCGAGCCCGGCGCAGAGCGGCCCCCAGCCGTCGCCGAGGCCGTGGACGATCAGCCGTCCGGGCGGGATCTCGCGGCGGACCGCGGCGACGTTGGCCTCGTAGAGCGCGATGGCGTGATCGCGGTCCCCGATGCGGTCGCCGAAGACCTTCTCGACGATGCGCACGCCGACGCTGGCGCGGTCCTCGGCCACGCGGTAATGGGCGAGGATCGTCTTCTCGAAGCTCTCCCACCAGCTCTCCGGCGTCCGCCAGGTCAGCACGACCTTCGCCGCCGGGTTGAGCGCGGCAAGCTCGCGCCAGTAGAAGGCGGCGGGCCAGTCCACGCAGGAGCGGTAGCCCTGGAACAGCGCCGGCCAGTCCGGCGCCTCCCCGGCCATGAGCGCCCGCCAGCGCGCCTTCATCACCGGGTTCGCCGTCACCTCGAACATGTGGTGGCAGGGGCCGAGGCCGAGGATCGTCAGCGCCTCGCGCATCGAATCCGTCCCGGTGCGGCCGAAGCCCGCACCGATCACCGAAAGCTGCATGTGCCGATTCCCCCTGCCGCGCCGCCCGTCCGACTGTGGCCCAGCCGCAACCGGCGTTCAACGCCCGCAAGGGGGTGGAACAGCCGCCCGCGCCCGGCTAGATAACGCCGGGCAGGCGACGGAGCGGGCGACGGGACCATGGCCAGGATCACCTATGTGGAATTCGGCGGCAGGGAGCATGTCGTCGATGTCAGGAACGGCCTGACGGTGATGGAGGGGGCGCGCGACAACGGCATCCCCGGCATCGAGGCCGATTGCGGCGGGGCATGCGCCTGTCCGCCCTGCCATGTCTATGTCGATCCCGCCTGGGTGGACCGCCTGCCGCCGAAGGACGCGATGGAACAGGACATGCTGGACTTCGCCTATCAGCCCGATCCGGTGCGGTCGCGCCTGACCTGCCAGCTGAAGGTCAGCGACGCGCTGGACGGGCTGAAGGTTTTCATGCCCGAGAAGCAGATCTGAAGGGGGCGGGGCGCCGCCGCGCCCCCATTGACGGGCCGCCCCCGCCGGGCGGCCGGTGCGCCGCCCCCGGGGCCCGGCGGCTCAGGCCTTCTGGCGGATGGCGAAGAAGGTCCTGTCGGGTTCGCCCTGCACCGTGGGATAGTAGGTGCAGCGCAGGCCGCCCGCCTTCTGGCGGTCGCCCAGCAGGGCGAGCAGCAGCTCCTGTTCGGGGGTCAGGGCCTTGCACGAGACCTGGGCCGCGGCCCAGGCCTTGTTGCCGTTGCACCTGCCGCGCGCGAGGTCGATCTCGACGCGGCGCCTGCCCTCGACCTGCCAGTCGAGCTTGCCCTCGCATTTCAGCCCGCCGCCGCTGGCCGCGTAGGCACCCCTGCGCTTCAGGCAGAAGGTGAAGGCGTAGGGGCCGTAGAGCTTGCGGTCCGCCTTGTAGCAGCCGGCCACCAGCACGCCATCGGGCTTGTCGGGCACGACGACGCGGGCCATCTCGTCGTTGACCTGGGCGCGGGCCGCCCCGCCGCCCGCCAGCGACAGCGCAAGGACCGCAACGGCGGCTGTGAGAGAGGTGAGGAAGGACTTCATCTGGCAGCTCCCCGGCAATGGCAAGAACACGGACGGGCCAAGGCTAGCAAATGAGGCCGGTTGCGCGAAGCCCTTCGGCCTCCGCGGGGCGATGCCACGGCGCCGCGGCGGGCGGGAAGCTGCCGGCGCGGGGCGCCGCCCCGGGGCGCGGCAGTCGGCGCCGGGGGGCGATGGGGGGCGATGCGGGCAGCGCCCCTCAGCGGCGGCGCGGCACGACCGGGATCGTCGAGCGGGCATAGACCGTCCCGGGATGCGGCGGGACGCCGTGGGGGCGCTGCCAGAAATCCGGCCCGCCCCGGGCCAGCCACAGGGGCAGGGCGAGCAGGAAGCCGGCGACGAAGCCCCCGGCATGGGCCCAGTAGGCGACGCCGCCGCCCTCGAGCGTCGTGCCCCAGCCGCCGAGGACCTGCATCACGAACCACAGGCCGAGGACCAGCCAGGCGGGGATGGGGATGATGCGGAAGAAGACGACGAAGAAGAAGAAGACGTCGATGCGGGCCCGCGGGAACAGCAGCAGGTAGCCCCCCATCACGCCGGCGATGGCGCCCGAGGCGCCGACCGTCGGGATCTGCGAGGACGGGTCGGGGATGATGTGCGCGGCTGCCGCGGCCAGCCCGGCGGCGAGGTAGAAGATGAGGAAGCCGACATGGCCCATCTGGTCCTCGAGATTGTCGCCGAAGACCCAGAGGAACAGCATGTTGCCGGCCAGGTGCAGCAGGCTGGCATGCAGGAACATCGAGGTGAAGGCGCCGTGCAGGTCGCGCCCCGAGGTGACCTCGGCCGGGATCAGGGCCCAGGCCTCGTAGAAGGCGGCCAGGGCGCCTTCGTCGGGGATGACGGCAAGGCCCGCGACCCAGATCAGGACGTTGATCGCGATCAGCGCCCAGGTGACCCAGGGCGTGCGGTGCGAGGGGTTGTGGTCGCGGATCGGGAACATGGGGCGAGCCTCGGGGCCCGCGCCCTGCCCGTCAAGGGGAACCTGCCTCGGCCAGCAGGGCGGCATTGCCGCCCGAGGCGGTGGTATCGACGCAGACATGGCGTTCCACCAGGACCTGGGCGCGGTCGGGCATGCCGGTGAGAAGCGGCAGGATCGGGCCGGGGCGGGCGGCCAGCGCCCGGGCGAGGGCGCGGGCCTCGTCCGCGGCGCCCCACCAGAGGACGGCCCCGAAGCCCCGAAGCGTGCCAAGCAGGGCCGGCGCGACGGTGCCCTCGGCCTCCACCGCCCGCCCGCCAAGGGCGCGCACCGCCTCGGCCTGGCGCCGGGCGGCCTGGGCCCCGGGGCCGAGGCAGAGGACGGGGGCGCGGGGAAAGAGCGCAAGGCGGTTCGATTCGCCGGTCGGGCCGGGCAGGTCGTGGCGGGCGACGGGCCCCGCCGCGGCCGGGGCGGCGGCCGCGGCGAGCGCCCGGTTCAAAGCGGCGGGATCGGCCGGGGCGGCGAAGGCCGCGGCCTCCGTCTCGGGGGCGGGCAGGGGCCGGGTCAGGCGGATCAGGTAGTCCGGCCCGCCGGCCTTCGGGCCGGTGCCCGACAGGCCCTCGCCGCCGAAGGGCTGGCTGCCCACGACGGCGCCGATCTGGTTGCGGTTGACGTAGATGTTGCCGGCGCGGATCGCCGCCGTCACCTCCTGCACGCGGTTGTCGATGCGCGAATGCAGGCCGAAGGTCAGCCCGTAGCCGGTGGCGTTGATCGCGTCCACCACGCGCGGCAGGTCCTCGGCGCGGAAGGTCGCCAGATGCAGGACCGGGCCGAAGACCTCGCGCCCGAGCTCGCCGATCCCGCCGACGCGGATCACCACCGGGGCGACGAAATGGCCGCCCGGCGGCGCGGCCAGTTCCTTGACGATCCGGCCCTCGCGCCGGGCCGCCTCGACATGGGCGCGGATGTCGGCGGCGGCCGCGGCATCGATCACCGGGCCGATGTCGGTCTCGATCGACCAGGGATCGCCGAGGGAGAGTTCGTCCATCGCGCCGGTCAGCATCTCGACGAGGTGGGGCGCGATGTCGTCCTGCACGTAGAGGCAGCGCAGCGCCGAGCAGCGCTGGCCGGCGGACTGGAAGGCCGAGGCGAGGATGTCGCGCACCGCCTGTTCGGGCAGCGCCGTCGAATCGACGATCATCGCGTTCAGCCCGCCCGTCTCGGCGATCAGCGGGGCGCCGGGGTGCAGATGCGCCGCCATGCTGGCGCGGATCAGGCGGGCGGTATCGGTCGATCCGGTGAAGACGACGCCCCCGATCCGGGGGTCGGCGGTCAGCGCCGCGCCGACCGTGGCCCCGTCGCCGGGCAGGAGCTGGAGCGCCGCGGGCGGGACGCCGGCCTTGTGGAGAAGCCGCACGGCATGATGGGCGACGAGCGGGGTCTGCTCGGCGGGCTTGGCGAGGACGGCATTGCCGGCGGCCAGGGCGGCGGCGATCTGGCCGGTGAAGATGGCCAGCGGGAAGTTCCAGGGCGAGATGGCGGCGACGATGCCGAGGGGCGGGCGGTCCAGCGCCGCGGCCCCGGCGGCGTAGTAGCGCAGGAAATCCGCCGCCTCGCGCAGCTCGCTCACGGCATCGGGCAGGGTCTTGCCGGCCTCGCGCGCAAGAAGGGCGAAGATGGCGCCGAAGTCCTGTTCGTAAAGGTCGGCCGCCCGGTTCAGGATCGCCGCGCGGTCGGCCGCCGGGATCGCCCAGGGCCGGGCGGCCGCCAGCGCGGTGGCGACATCGGCGGGCGTCGCCTCGACGACCTCGCCGGCGGGCCGGCCGGTCGCGGGGTTGACGACGGCGCGCCGGGGCAGGCCGCGCACCGGCCCGGCGAGGACCGGCTCGGCCAGGGGCAGGCGCTTGTCCCAGTCGCGTTCGGCGCCGATCCGCGCCAGCGTCGGGGCATCGGTCAGGTCGAAGCCGCGCGCGTTCGCCCGCTGGGGCAGGAAGAGCTCGGGCCCGCGCCGGACGCGGCGGTTGGCCACATCGGGCAGGCGCGCCTCGACGGCGGCGAAGGGGCAGGCGGCCACCACCTCGGGCGGCACCTCGGCATCGACGATCTGGTGCACGAACGAGGAATTCGCCCCGTTCTCGAGCAGCCGCCGGACGAGATAGGCCAGCAGGTCGCGATGCGCCCCCACCGGGGCATAGATGCGGCAGCGCGTGCCCTCTTCGGCATGGACGATGTCGTGCAGCCGCTCGCCCATCCCGTGCAGGCGCTGGAACTCGAAGGGCCGGTCGCCCGCCATCTCCAGCACGGCCGCCACGGTATGGGCGTTGTGGGTGGCGAACTGGGGATAGATGCGGTCGGTCAGGCCGAGCAGCCGGCGGGCATTGGCGATGTAGCTGACATCGGTCGATTCCTTGCGGGTGAAGACGGGAAAGTCGGCCAGCCCCAGGACCTGCGCGCGCTTGACCTCGCCGTCCCAGTAGGCGCCCTTGACGAGGCGCACCATGATCCGCCGGTCGAGCCGCACGGCAAGGTCGTGCAGCCAGTCGATGACCGCCCCGGCGCGCCGGCCGTAGGCCTGCACGACGACGCCGAACCCGTCCCAGCCGGCCAGGGCGGGATCGGCGAGCACCGCCGCGATCACCTTCAGCGACAGGGTCAGGCGGTCGGATTCCTCGGCATCGACGTTGAAGCCCATGCCCGCCGCCGCCGCCTGGCGGGCGAGGCCGGCCAGCACCGGCACCAGCTCGGCCATGACGCGGGCCTCCTTGGCCACCTCGTAGCGCGGATGCAGGGCCGAGAGCTTGACCGAGATGCCGGGATTGGCGCGGATGTCGCCGCCGCCGCAGGCCCCGGCGATGGCCGCGATGGCGGCCGCGTAGCTGGCGGCATAGCGGCGGGCATCGGCGGCCGTCCGCGCCGCCTCGCCCAGCATGTCGTAGGAATAGGTGAAGCCCTGCGCCTCGGCGCCGCGGGCGCGGGCCATGGCATCGCCGATCGTCTCGCCGAGGACGAACTGGCGGCCCATCTCCTTCATCGCGCGGCTGACCGCGGCGCGGATCACCGGCTCGCCCAGACGGCGCACGGCGGCGCGCAGGGTGCCGACGAGGCCCGGCTCGCGCTCCTCGAGCACGCGCCCGGTCAGCATGAGCGCCCAGGTCGAGGCATTGACCAGCGGCGAGGTGGACTGACCGGCATGCCGCCCCCAGTCCGAGGCGGCGATCTTGTCCTCGATCAGGGCATCCATCGTCTCGGCATCGGGCACGCGCAGCAGGGCCTCGGCCAGGCACATGAGCGCCACGCCCTCGTCGGTGGACAGGCCGTATTCGGCAAGGAACACCTCCATCAGTCCGGGCCGCACGTCGCCGCGGATGCGCGCGACAAGGACGGCGGCGCGGGCCGCGATGCGGCTGCGCGCGGCGCCGTCCAGATCGGCCTCGCGGATCAGGCGGCGCAGGAGGGGCGCCTCGTCCTGAAGGGTTCCGGTCTCGATGGCGGTCCAGAGGTCGCGCATGTCGGGCCTGCGTCAAGGTGTTGCCGTCAGGGCCATGATAGCGCATCCTCGGCAGGCGTTTCGCCTGAACTTCCGGCTGAACGGCACGCAATCGACCAATTTTCGGGGGTGTTTTCATGCCGGACGGACTGCCGCTGCTGGACCGGTACGACCATGCGATCCTGCGCGCCCTGGTCGCCGACGGGCGGATCAGCGTGGCCGAGCTGGCGCGCCGGGTCGGCCTGACCAAGACGCCCGTCCAGGCCCGCATCCGGCGGCTGGAGGAGACCGGCGTGATCGCCGGCTATCGCGCGGTGCTGGACCCGGTGCGCATGGGACTTGCCCATGTCGCCTTCGTCGAGGTGCGCCTGTCGGACACCCGCGAGGCGGCCCTGCAGGCCTTCAACCGGGCGGCCCGCGCCGTGCCCGAGATCGAGGAATGCCACATGATGGCCTCGTCCTTCGACTACCTGCTCAAGGTCCGCACCGGCGACATCGCCGACTACCGCCGCGTGCTGGGCGAGCGCATCTCGGCCCTGCCGCATGTCGCCTCGACCTCGACCTTCGTCGCCATGGAGGCGGTGAAGGAGGCCGGGCGCGGCGATCAGGGCGCGAACCTCGCCGCCACGCTGTCGCCGGCATAGAGGGCGAGCGCCCCGCCTTCGTCGAAGTCGAAGCGCGTGACCCCGGCCAGGGCCTTCAGGAAGGCCTGTTCCATCGCCATCTCGGCCTCGCCGCAGGCCATCATCGTGCCGCCGAGCTGGCCGAGGGCCAGGCCCTCGCCCGACAGGGTGAAGCCGCCGAAATAGCGGTTGCAGGCCGAGCGCCCGGCCACCCTTCCGCCGTCGAGGAACTGGAGCGTGACCTCCATCCCGGCGGGAACGGGGCTGCCGGCGACCTCGGTCGCCTTCCACAGCACGCCCTGAAGCAGCGCGGCCGGATCGCCGCCCGTCCCCTTCATCGCCGTCCCGCCGAGGACCAGCGTCACCGCGGCCGGCGCCGGCATGCCGGTCATGTCGTCGCGGGCGAGGCGGTCCTCGACCGTGGCGCGGGCATCCGAGCCCTCGACCGCATAGGTCCGTTCCGCCCCGGCGATCTGGGGCGCCGCGGTGCGGCCCATGATCGGCGTGGCGATGTTCATGCCCTCGATCGTGGCATCGCCGTTGTCGATGGTCAGCCGCCAGCCGGGTTCGTTGCCGCGGGCGACGAAGGCGGCGGTCGAGCCGTCGATGGCGAGCACGCAGTCGGCATGGGTGGCGCCCGCCATGGCAAAGCTCATGCGGTTGCCCTTTGACCAGGCCCAGGTCGCCGGGTCCCCGGCCGCCTCGTATTTCGCGCCCGAGGCTGCGGCGACGGGAAGCAGGTCGGCGAAGCTGCCGCCGTGGCGCAGCCGCAGGCCCTCGCCCGCGGGCGAGACGGCGAAGCGGATGTCGTCGGCGCAGCGCCAGACGACCGGGAAGTCGAGCGCGGCCACGCGGGTCAGCGCGACGGTGCCGAGGTCCGTCGCCGCCGTCCCCTCGGCCACCGGGACGGGCCCGCCCACCCAGAGCGGCCGGCCGCCGGCGACCAGCGCGGCGCGCAGCGTCAGCGCGCCCTCGGGCGCCTCGAGGCTGAAGGGCAGGGGCACCTGGGCATCGCCCGCCTCGGTGCGCGCCTCGGCGACGATGGCGCCCGAGGCGTCGCGGACCTCGATCGCCAGCTCGGCCCCGGGAGCGAGCGCGATGCGCTCGCGGTAGGCGACGCTGCCCGTCAGGCTGCGCCCCTCGGCAAGCGCGGCCTGGGCGGCGAGGAGGGGCAGGGCGAGGGCGGCGAGTGCGGCGAGGGCGGCGCGCATGGCGGGGTCTCCGGACAGGGGTTTCCGGGAGGAGTCTAGCAGCGCCCGCCGCGCAGGCCAGCCCGCTTCGGCGCGCCCGGGGCCCGCCTTGCGCCTTTACGCCGCCGGCGGCCGGCCTATTCTGGCCCGGCCTCCGGGACCCGGCAGCGGGTCAGGCACCGGGCGCCCGCGTGGTGGAATGGCAGACACAGGGGACTTAAAATCCCCCGCCCGGCGACGGGCATGCCGGTTCAAGCCCGGCCGCGGGCACCGGGGGCCCGGCCGCCGGACGGGCCGCCGGGCCGGGGCGGATGGCCCGGCGGATGGCCGGCGGAGGGCCGCGCGCCCCGGGGCGTTGCAGGAATTTCACTTGCCAGACGGCCGCGCGTCGCCCATATGGGCAGCGCGACGTTATTCTGATCGACCGCTGTCTCCGTTCTCGGCCTCAGTCTCTCGATTCTGCTGACTGCGCCGGGCCGCCGCATCCCGCGGGCGGCATGACGAAGGAGACGACCGATGGCCACAGGCTCGGTGAAATGGTTCAACGCGACGAAGGGTTACGGGTTCATCGCCCCCGATGGCGGCCGCAAGGATGTGTTCGTGCACATCTCGGCGCTGGAGCGGGCGGGCATCCGCGACCTCAAGGACGGGCAGAAGGTCACGTTCGATGTCGAATCCGGCCGCGACGGCCGCGAATCGGCGACGAACCTGGCGCTGGCCTGACCGCCCTCGCGGCGACGGACGGAAGACGGGCGGGGCCGCGGCCCCGCCCGTCCTGCTTTCAGGCGGGCATGTCGTCCTCGGCATAGACGCGCAGGATCTCGTCGAAACCGGCCTCGGCGCGGAAGCCCAGCGCCCGCGCCCGCGTCGCGGCGTAGCGGCCCGCCCAGGTGGTGACGATGGCCTCGACCGCGGGGTCGCGGACGCGGCGGATCAGGTCGACGGCGCGCTGGCCGGCAAAGCGGCGCAGCGCCTCGATCTGCTCGCCCACCGTGGCCGAGACGCCGGGCATGACGAGCCCGCGGTCGGTGCCCAGCAGGGAAAGGTCCAGCCCGGCCGCATGCAGGAAGAAGCCGGTCGCGGCGCGCGGGCTTGCATAGTAGTGGCGGAAGTCCTCGCCCACCGGCAGCTCGGCCGGCTGTCCGGCCAGCGGCTCGCGCAGGATCGAGGAGAAGAAGCTCGAGGCGGCGCGGTTCGGCCGGCCCGGCCGGATGCAGATCGTGGGCAGGCGCAGCGACACCCCGTCGAGGAAGCCGCGGCGCGAATGGTCGTTGACCAGAAGCTCGGCCATCGCCTTTGCGGTGCCGTAGCTCGAGGACGGGGCGAGGTGGAAGTCGTCGGGCACCGGATCGGGGAAGGGCGCGCCGTAGACCGCGAGCGTCGAGGCATAGACGAGGCGCGGGCGGTAGTCCGGCATCCGGCGGATCGCCTCGAGAAGGGCGCGCGTGGCGTCGAGGTTGACGCGGTAGCCCTTGCCGAAATCGGCCTCGCTTTCGCCCGACAGGACGGCGGCGAGGTGGAAGATGATGTCGGGCCGGCCCTCGATCAGCCGTTCGGGCGCCCCCGGCGCGGCGATGTCGAGCGCGAGCGCCCGGGCCGGCGGCCCGTCCGCGGGCAGGGGCGGCGCGGCGAGGTCGGCCAGCGTCATCCGCGTCACCGCGCGGCCGCCGAGCGCGCCCTGCGCCGCCACCGCGCGCGCGAGCTTGCCGCCGAGCATGCCGCCGGCGCCGATGATCAGTACATGCATGCCGTCCCGCCCCCTCCGCCGATGCCTTGCCGCAAGGTTAGCCGGGGGCGCGGGCGGGCGCTACTGGGCGTGCCGTTCGAGCCATTCCCTCATCCAGGCGATCTCGGCCTCCTGGGCGGCGATGATGTCCCCGGCCAGCTTCCTGACCTCGGGGTCGGTGCCGTGGGCGAGGACAACCCGCGCCATGGCGACGGCGCCCTCGTGATGGGGGATCATGGCGCGGACGAAATCGGCATCGGCGTCGCCGGAGAACTCCATCATCATGCCCATCGACATTTCGTTCATCGCATCGACATAGCCCCGCGTCGCCGGCGTGGCGCCTTCGGGGGCGGCCATCATCATGTGGCCCCCCATCCCTTCGGCAAGGGCGGGGAGCGCCAGGGCGAGGGCTGCGGCGAGGGCGGCGGCGAGGGCGGTCAGGTGGTGCTTCGGCCTCATCTGGGGTCTCCGTCAGGGAATCGGTCGTCCCTCATCACGCATGGTGCCCGGGGGCGGGGGAATTCAAGCCGGCGTGATCGGCGGGGCCTCGCCCCGGGCCGCGGCGAGCGCCGCGGGCAGGGCCGCGGCGAGGACCGCGAGATCCTCGGGCCGCCCGCAGGAGATGCGGATGCAGCGGTCCTGCGGCGCGACGGCCGGCTTGCGGACGAAGACCCCGCCTGCGGCGAGCCCCGCGAGGACCTGCGCCGCGAAGGCCCCGTCCCGCCCGCAATCCACCGCCACGAAGTTGGCTGCCGAGGGGACGGGGACAAGGCCGTTCGCCCGCGCGATCCCGGCGATGGCCTCGCGGGAGGTCGCGACCTGGGCCAGGACCCGGTCGAGGTGGTCGCCATCGCCCAGCGCCGCCAGTGCCCCCGCCTGGGCGATGCGGCCGACGCCGAAGTGATCGCGCACGCGGTCGAAGGCGGCGATGAAGGCGGCATGGCCGATGGCATAGCCGACGCGCAGCCCGGCGAGCCCGTGGGCCTTCGAGAAGGTGCGCAGGCGGATGACGCGGGGATCCGCGGGATCGAGCGGCGGCAGGGTGCCGGCGGGCGCGAATTCGGCATAGGCCTCGTCGAGGACGAGGAGCGTTCCGTCGGGAATGTCCGCGATGGCGGCGGCGAGCGTCGATGCGGCGTGCCAGCTGCCCATCGGATTGTCGGGATTGGACAGGTAGACGAGCCTTGCCCCGGTCGCCCGCGCGGCCCGCAGGAGCCCCCCGGGATCCTCGCGGTCCTCGCGGTAGGGCACGCGGTGCAGCTGGCCGCCATGGCCCGCGACGTGGAAGGCGAAGGTCGGGTAGGCGCCGTCCGAGGTGACGACCGGGTCGCCCCTGCCGACCGTCAGGCGCA